>CAZCHG010000040.1:0-11909 GCA_964498465.1 uncultured archaeon
TAAGGAACATCAAAGACAGAATACTTAACGGTAGTAAAAATCTAAATCGTAAACTCTCAAAGTGGAATTGCAGAGCTTTCCAGTTCATGCTTGAGTACAAGCTTAAGTGGTTCGGCTTACCCGTAAAATGCTAATCCTTCCAATTCATCAAAAACCTGCCCCTTCTGCTCAGGCAGCCTAGCTGCCTATAGGGGCAGGTTGATGAAATGCAAATGCGGATTCGTCCAAGATAGAGACGTTATAGCTGTGTTGAACCTTCGGATGTGGGGCTTGGGGGTTACCCCGAATGGGGACGAGCCCTTCAAGGGCAATGTGTCCCAAGGCGGACGTATGTCTATAAAAGACTATGTCCGCTGAACCCCTTTCAGTTATGCATATTTTATTTCAAAAAATAAAAAATTGCATGTACCACCTACACAAAGAATTTACATCAAAATGTTTGTTCTTCCAGTTAATTTTTTAAACCTTTGCTTATTTCTATCCTTTTGGGATCTACTTAGAGAATAACTTGGTGAAATAAAATGGGTAGAGTAAAAATTGTTGATTTAACTTTGCGAGACGCTCATCAGTCTCTACTAGCCACTAGAATGAGAACAAGAGATATGTTGCCCATCTTAGAGACTTTCGATAATGCTGGCATTTACGCATTCGAGGTTTGGGGTGGAGCAACTTTTGATGTTATGCATAGGTTCCTTAACGAGAATCCTTGGGATAGACTCAAGGAAATTAGAAAGAGAGTAAAAAACACATTACTCCAGATGCTACTAAGAGGACAAAATCTAGTTGGTTATAAGCACTATCCAGATGATATAGTTGAAAAATTCGTTGAAAAAACAGCAAGCTATGGATTGGATATATTTAGAATCTTTGATGCTTTAAACGATGTAAGAAACATCGTTACTGCTGTAAAAACTGCAAAAAAAATGAATACTCATGTCCAAGGAGCAATATGCTACACAATATCACCAGTACATACAATTGAAAAATACGTCGAAATAGCAAAACAAATGGCTGAATTAGGTGTAGATTCAATATGTATAAAGGATATGGCAGGCATGTTATCTCCAAAGGTTGCATACGAGCTCGTAAAAGCTCTAAAAAAGGAAGTTGGGTTGCCAATTGATGTTCACTCGCACTATACAAGTGGAATGGCCTCCATGGCTTTATTGAAGAGCGTTGAAGCTGGGGCTGAAATGATAGATACGTGCATGTCCCCTTTGAGCATGGGCACTTCTCATCCCCCCACCGAAAGTATGGTTTACGCTTTAGAGGAGATGGGTTACAAAACAGGTGTAGATTTGGACGTTCTAATGGAGGTCAGAGAGTATTTCATGAAAATAAGAGAAAAATATGCTGGATATCTTGATCCCCTATCAACCATTCCAGATACAAATGTGTTAAAATACCAAATACCTGGAGGTATGTTCTCTAACCTAATTGCCCAGCTAAAGGAGCAAAATGCGTTAGATAAACTACCAGAAGTTTTAAAAGAAGTTCCTAAGGTTAGAGAAGATCTAGGTTATGTACCTCTAGTTACACCAACTAGTCAAATTGTTGGTGTACAAGCTGTGTTAAATGTCTTAGCTGGAGAGAGGTACAAAATTGTTCCAAAAGAAACCAAGGAGTTGGTAAAAGGAATGTATGGCAGAACCCCTGCTCCAATAAAACCTGAAATAATTAAAAAGGTACTTGGTGATGAGAAGCCAATAGATTGTAGACCTGCAGATTTACTTGAACCAGAGTTTGAAAAAAGAAAAAGAGAATTAGAAGAGGCTGGAATTCAACCCACCGATGATGATGTACTCATATATGCATTGTTCCCACAAACTGGACTAAAATTCCTAAAGGGTGAATTAAAAGAAGAAGAATTCCCAGCCGTAGCTAAATCTATAGAAGGAAAATTTGAAGTTGAGGTAAACGGTACAAAATATACTGTAGAAGTTAAACCCATTTCATAATTATTTTTCTCCTTATTATGAGAAGTCCTCTGAAGAAGTTTCACGATTTTCTTACCTTGTCTGGAATTTACTTCATTACCAGCGATTCCTTTGGATATTCTCATATTGACTTAGCAAAAATTGTTTTAGATGCTGGTATTAGAATTATACAGTTTAGAGACAAGAAAATGTGTACAGCAGATTTAATACTAATATGTAAAGAAATAAAAGAGCTTTGTGAAACTTACAATGCTATTCTCATAGTGAACGATAGAGTAGATATAGCTTTAGCCTGCGATGCGGATGGTGTACACCTAGGAAAAAAAGATATGCCTCCAAATATAGCTAGATCTATATTTGATGGAATTATAGGCTATTCTGCAAAAACTTTAGACGATTTAAACATATTTGGTGATTTTGTCGATTATTTTGGTGTTGGACCGGTTTTTCCAACAAGCACAAAAAGGGATGCAGGGAAAGTATTAGGTGTTGAAGGTCTAAAAAGATTTAAAAAAGCTACTTCAAAACCAATAGTGGCTATTGGAGGAATAAACAAGAACAATATAGTTGATGTTCTGAAGACTGGTGTAGATGGTATTGCTGTAATTTCCGCTATAGCAAACTCAAAAGATCCAAAATCCAGTGCCAAAGAATTACTTGAAATTTACAGAAAATTCAGGAATTCTAAATCTTAAGATTGCTGCAATACCTCCTAAACCCATTAATTTTCTACCAGGTTCAAATTCTGAGCTTAATATAAATATTTTTCCGCTTCTTTGTTCAATTTCATTCAAGAACTCATCTATATCCCATTTTTCTTTTTCTTTTCTTAAAAACTCATCAGTAATTAGAAGTATATCTATGCTGCCGTATTCATGCGCTTTTTTCACGTCATTCAGTCCGCAAACTGCATAACCTTTAATTAAAGCTTCAATAAGTTTATCCATATGGTCTATTTCATCCTTTAGTCTAACGTCTTTGGCAACTTTCCCTAATACACCCCTTTTTAATGCTTCAATAAAACCTCTAGTTCCTATACTTGATGTATCTTCAATTAATACCTTCTCAGAGGAAATTAAGCCTTTACTTTTCATAAAATTTAAAAAATCATTTTTTGTGAAACCCGGTCCAGCTAAAACAATATAAGGTGCCTTAATTTTTTCCAGTACCGAAAGCACTTCCCCAAAAAATTCCTTCCGATAGTTGCCAAAATCTTTGCCATAGCTTCTTCTTATTGATGCTATTTCCTCCACTCCCCAATCTCTTACAATTCCTATCACCGCTTCTCCTTCCTCAATTGTAACAATAACAACTTCTGGTCTTTTTGATTCTGCTGCTTTCTTTATTCTTTCGAGTTGGTGTTTTTTCCAATTTTCTTTCGCAATACACAAGCTTTTACCAACCTTAATCGTTAGTGTATGATAACCCGAGCTATCTAAACCACCCACAATTCTGCCGGAAACCCTTAGGCTTTCAGAAAACTTATGAAAATCCACTTTTTCTACTTCAATTTCTATTTTTAATGTAATTCTTTCTTTACTACTTCTAAGTCTCTCTTTATCTCCACTTTCAATGATTCTACTTGTTAAAGCTGTAACTAAATCTCCTTTCTCAATTATATTCCATAAATGCCATAAATCGTCTAAAGTTTCTGGAACTACTTCTATTTTACCTTTCCAGTTTCTGATGTCTTGCTTTAGAATCTTCATTTTTTCTTTTCAACTTTAGTAACTTCTTTTTATAATATATTATTGGATGTCTAATACCTTCACAAAACTCGTCTGGATAACAGTTATGATATGTTCTCATAGTTTCGCACGATGGACAGATATATTCTGTACCTTTTCCCCTTAAACCAGCTATGTGTTCTATTTGATATCTAGCCTTTTCTTCATCAAAATCTGGGGCAGTTCTAAATAATTCTAAAATTTCATCAATTTTGACACCCAAATTTAACAAAAAAGCCGTTAATGCAAATCTAGCACTATGTGGGACGTTAACACCATTTTCTAGATCAAGTAATATTTTTCTAATACACGGCGGAAAACATTCTGGTTTAATTTCCTCTTTTCCACTGAATTTCAGGTCTTTACGCTCTTCATACACCTTTAACTCACTTAAATACATCGTTATTAGCATATTTCTTAAATTTTCTGGTAATTCAATTTTTTCCTGAAGTCTATCTCTTATAAATTCTTCTATAACCCTAATGAAC
The DNA here is from genome assembly GCA_964498465.1 of uncultured archaeon. GTDB lineage: Archaea > Halobacteriota > Archaeoglobi > Archaeoglobales > Archaeoglobaceae > CAZCHG01. The sequence continues at coordinate 4,153 of CAZCHG010000040.1, forward strand.
TCTCTTTTCTGCAGTAGCACATACCCTCTATCCAGAATTCTGTTAACCATTCTCCATTTCTCTGCTCTTATTTTAACAAAAGCTTTAAGATAGTCCGTAACATGTATTTTAAAGTCTTGGCCATTACCGAAAATTAAATCCAAACCAAAGTCTGATGCTATTAGTTTTAGAACTTCTACATCTTCATTTTCCATTAATTTCGCATATTTTCTTGCTTCTTTAACTGCATATTTTGTTCTTAATCTTTCATTTAGACATGATGCCAGTAATCTTGAAAATAAATAAGCTAGAATCGATTTTTTTGCTCTTATTTTTAAATCATAGTAAACTTCTGGCGAAATGCTGATTGTACAGTTTTTAAAACATTCTCCACAAAATTCACATTTACTCCAATCTATACCTTTTGAGTTCATTGCATTATTATGGCAAAAAGCTCTACACCCTTTTTCTTCACATGTTGTGCATAAAAAACCCATGCCGGAGTGGTCAATTTTCACTTCTTTTCCTTTAGATAAACTAGAAACTATAATTTCCTTTGCTAACTTTACTGCCTCTTTTTCTACCGATCCTTTTGGATTACTGATTATATTAAGTATGTCCCCATTTTTATATTCATATTCAATAAAAGACTTAGATAATTTCAGAAAAGGGTATTTTAATAAAATTGGTAAAATCGGTAAAAAAGGTTGCATTTATTCTGCTTCAATTCTTGGTGCCAATATATACTCCACTTTTAATTTCCCGTCAGCTACATCAAAAATCAATCTAACTGGATAGTTATCTCCTAGATATATTGTTAATATATCTCCCGATGACGCAGTTTTTACAAATTCTTTAAGATATTCTAAAGAGAACATACTTCTTGCTGAACCTTTATTAAATTCTATCAACTCCCCCTCACTCATTCTAAAAGTTATCTTATCCACATCTCCTTCAGCTTCTATATAGAAGCCTTCTTCATCACTTCTGAAAACAACATGATCTGCAATTCTATCAGCAGCATTTATAGCCTTTTTAAATTCGCCAGCGTCTAGAACAATTTTTGCTGGTAAATCCAAACTTGGTATTTTTGGTTCCTTTCTAATTGCAGATGGATCTATCAATGATATTGAATATTCAACCGCTCCAAATTTTATTTTAAGAACAGACTCATCTTCAAGTTTTAATTCAACTAATTCTCCTTTCTTTATTGATTTAGAGATATCATAAACTCTATTTACATCCACTCCTATTGTTTTCTCTTCATCAATTTTATAAACATCAAATGAGTCTTTTGGTACATCTATTATTACCATTGCAACATTTGCTGGATCTACAGCTCTTGAATGTAAACCTTCCTCCTTAAAATGAAATCTGGCCTCACTAACTAAAGCAACCATAGATTTAGCCATAGCTTTTATGACTTCACCCGAAATAATGGCATCTATCATTTCTTACCACCAGTTTAAAAAATTTGGTATAAAGAATATTTATAGTTTTTTCCGTTTTCTATTCACTTCAAAGATTAACATTTCCAAGTTTACTACAACAGAATTTTTAAAATATTTTTTATTTTTTGTAAATATACAATTTCTAGGTTAAATTACCAGTAATAGAATAATATGTACATTCTTATGGCTTTACTAAAGAAGTGGTTATCGAAAAATTTCAAATCGATCTTTGATCTCCTTCTCGCGCCGAAGTGCGAGGATTTCTTGCGGAGAGGTTTGTGATACCCTCAGCCTTCGCTCCTCATCGGGTATGCACGAGGTGAGCTAGTGCTTGTTCACCCGTCTTCCGCAAGGAGCAGAACACGGACTAATGGTCCCTCTTGCGGAGAACTTGGTTGACCTTCTCCCTTCCCACAGGCATTAGTTGAATCTCCGAGGCTTTTATAAAACTAACGCTCCATCTACCTCCCTCTCCCTTCTCCCCTAATTCATCCCGGCTTTAAAAAGCGGGGCTTTCTTAGCGACATTTTGCAATTCCTGATATATCTTTGCTTCCAGTCGCTAAGAAGATTTCGTCCGTGAGGGAGGAGATGAATTAAGGGGTGAGGGAAAGGTTGGAGGTAGTTATTTTTTATACTCCGAAGTTAGTGTAAGCTCGGAACGAGATCGCAGGCATTTGCGGCCAGAGGCTGCGGTGACCCAGTCCCGAAGGGGAAGTGCAGCTTTTGTGCTACACACTCCCTCAACCTCCCCTAATGGTTTTTTTCGGTGGAGGCCCCCTTGCGATAGCAAGGAGAGGTTCACTTCAAAAATACGGAAGCTTTGAGAGAAAATATTTTTATAATATTTTTTATAAAAAACCTATTTAAACTCAAAAAATAAAAGAAGTGTATTACCCCGCCCTAAACAGTAGTTCCAAAAGTGAAATATTTGGCAATCAGATAAAAATTATGGAGGATTTTTAAGGAAAAATAACTCCATTTAGATAAACCTAATTGCCAACTTTCGGAACTACTGTAAAGGGCAGAGCTTCTTCCGTTCCACCTTCACGGCAAAGCTTCATGCGGAAGTTAATAGCTGGCTTCACCACAGTCCAATCCCATCGGACTCTTTATCCGATGAGTTAAACGTTGCAATCTCTCCTCTGCAAGGGAGCGTTATCGGAGACTTTCCATTTTTATGAGAATTCAAAATGTTTAAACTACCGCCAACAACCTCCTTCCGCTACTTCCTTGCGTATCATTGCTTACGCATGAGGTCTTGCAAGTAACGGGAAGATAAAAATTTATAAAGATAAAAGGCTGGAGCTACTTTAACTATGAATCTAAGAGAGCTAGAGAAATATTATTTGAAAACATTTAGAACTCCAAAAAAGTGGCAACTATTGTCACTGCTACTTTTGTTTTTACTCGTTCCATTCAAGAACATATTTATTGTTTTAATGACCTTTGTGTTTACTTTGTCCTTTATTACTGTTCTAATTCTCTTAAATAAAGCAAGAATCTTAGTAGGTCTAAACTCAAATAGAGTACTTCTAGTAACTTTAATTTTAGTTCTTACTGGTGTTGTTTTGTTTCTTTTATCCAACAATGTTATGATGTTTTTTCTATCGCCAGCAGCTTTAGCATATTTACTTCTTCTTACCACATTTTTTACATCTGAAATGGATTATAGGAATGTTCTACTATTTGGCACTGTTCTTATTTTTTTCTTCTTACCTTTTACAATTTTAATAATGTTTATATTTAAATTTTCAACAACGCAATACTTGTTTTTCACGCACGTATACATCTGCACTGGTTTTTCAGGCTTACTTATGGGACATTTCTACCTAGAGTATTTAAATAAAAGTACTAACACGAGTATTAGATTTAGAGAGTTGCTAAGAGGTTTTATTCTAACTTGGTTTACAAATATTCCTTTATATTCGGAGAAAGAGCTAAAAAAATATAGTACGATGGTAAAAGGTTGGATTAAAGTTATACAAACCAATTGCTCGTCACTAATAACCACTTCATTCCATCCTGGACCTTTTAGAAATGTAGGTGGATCTACTCTTGTAAATTCCGTGCTAAGTTTAAATAACTCTTCCATGTATCTGCACTCGCCTACAAATCACACACTAGATCCAGCTACTAAAGATGATGTTTCAAAAATAGTAAACAAAATAAAACACATGATGAATAGCTCTGAATTCACCGAAATAAAACCATTTAAGCCATTTGAAGTTTGCGGAAAAAAATACAAGTTATGGGTTTTTCCATTTGATAAGTTACTACTGATAATAATAGATGGAAAACTTGCCATAGATGATTTACCACCCAACTTGACTGAAATTGCAGAGAGTACGTTCAAAAAAGATGTAATGCTTATAGAGGGGCATAATGCATTTTCTGCAAATTTTAAATTTGACTTAGAAGACATAAATGAAATAAAAGACTTATTTAAATCATGCTTGAGTAAAATTACTCGTGAACACGTGAAAGTGAAATGTTATTTTGCAAAAGAAAAAATTTCATCAAAAAATATATGCGGATATATTGCTATATTGTTCCTAAAGTATGGTGACGATATATATGCCCTACTAATGATCGATGGAAACAATATAGATATTTCAACAAAAAATAAACTCCTAAAAAAGTTCAAAGACTTGAAATTAATAATAGTTACAACTGATAATCATTCAAAAACTGGAATAACTCCAAGGGTAAAATATTGTCCCATAAATGATGATGATCTCCCAAAAATCATTGGCTTTATTAGAAAAGCTTTGAAATATCTAAAATTCGTCGATACTAAACTGTTTTACTTAAAAAGTGACATTTATGTAAATGTACTAGGCGAAAATTTCTTTCGTCAGTTGGAAAGCATAGTAAAGTCAAATGGTTTTAGGTTTTTCATTTTATTTATCTTTTTACTAATTTTAAACCCCATACTAGGTTATGTATTCTCAATGTTTTTCTCTAAAATTAAATTGCTCTCGATTTCTAGCTTTTTGATTTAGTATGAAACTCTAAACTATAAATCTACGTATCAATTGCCATTGCATAGGCTTTTCCTAGATCTGTTAGCATAATTTTTACATTCTTTCCTTCTCTAATCATTTTTATTAATCCATCATTTTCAAGTTTCTTTAAGTGGTAACTCATTCTAGCTCTTTGAGCCATATATTTCCTAGAGTCCTTTATTTTTCCCTCAAGTAATTCAATCAACTTATTTATTGAATTTACCACATTACCATTTTCCTTTATAACTTTTATAATTGTTAACTTATCATTACTTATTTTCTTCAAAGGTGGAAATACAATTTCCACAACTTTTTTTATCCCAGTTTCCTCGTTCTCTTCATACTTTGGCAGGCCCATGTACAATTTACTCCCCGAAAGCTGTGCAGCAATGTATGATGCAATTGCAACTGTTTTAGGAGAGTCTGACGCGTTTATGAGTACAGTATTTCCGTCTTTTGTTTCCTTTTTTATTATTTCTATTAGACAGAGTACAATTGAATATATATCAGCCGTACTAACAAATACCTTCTCAACTTCAGCAATCGCTTTTAGAGATTCCTCTACTTCACTCGCTACTTTATATATTTCGTGTTCTGAGTTTTTTGCAATAACCAAATAGATTTTCTGGAAAGGATGACCACATTTCTTCAAACTTTCGAGTAATCTATCCTTTTTTAGACCCACAGGTATAATGTGAACGAATTTACTCATTGATATAAGCATTTGACTAGAATTAATAAATTTTTCCTTTTATAATATAAAAATCCGATTTTCAGATTTTCCTCAAATACTTATAATCCTAAAATCTAATTTTTTACTCCTAATCCATCTATCTAAAAGTGTTTTTAAACTTAAAGTACTCAATTTAAAATTTAATTAAAGATTCTAAGTTGGTCTGGTGTGGTATCAAAGTATATTGCCTATCTATTCTGCTAAAACATTTAAACTATAAGCCTTTATTCGTAAAGCACAGCCAAATTTATTAAATATGCTATAAATCCCAAGCCAAACAAGAGCAATATAATCATGGTCACATAACCTTCGATTAAAAATGGATTTCTAGTTATTAGAAAAATTATAAAAGCTATTATTACTGCAAATACAACCATTTTTGTCAATAAGCTGCTTTCAATTTGTTCTTCAGCAAATCGATACACAATATTCTTCAGAAACACGAAAAGCGATGGTATTCCTAAAATTACAAGTAGGTTTTGTGTTGAGCTAATTACCATTTTTGGATCAAAAGTCTTTGGAAGTATATTTTTAGCGCAATAAAAAATTATACTATTTTCAGCAACATTGATAATGCTAGATAAATCGACTTGAATTCCAAACATATTTATTTCATTTTTAATTTTAGATTAAATACCATTCGCTTTTTGATTTTACTGTAAACCTACCCTGCCCTAAAGGACGGAACTTCTCCCGTTCCACCCGCCTTCACGGCAGACGGTTTCATTTGGGAGTTCAGGGCTGGCTCACCACAGCCCCATCCCGCTCCTCCCGTTAAGGAGCGGGCTAAATTGATTACAGAGTTCAAATCTCGGTTATGGATTAAACCACACTTAAGACATCTAAACTCTCTACCTTCAACTTTTCGGGCAACATGCCCACATCTGTGACAGATTTTAGATGAGTTTTTAGGATTAACATGCACAACGGATATACCTTCTAAATTAGCTTTATACACAATGTAGGTTTGAAGTTTTCTGAAACTCCATGAATGTATCCTTTTGTTTAGCTTAGCAGAACCATTCATATTTTCCCTAATATTCTTCAATTTCTCCATGACTATTACTGGTTTTGGGAACTGCTTAGCATACTCGACAACCTCTTTCGCAATTGTATGGAGTATTTTGATTAACAATTTTTTTCTTCTTTACTTCCAATTCTTTTAACCAAGTTAATTCTTTTCTTCCTCTGCAAGTTCCTTCTGATATGAGCATATTTTCCTCTAATGTATCTTATCTTAGCACCACTCCAGAACTGACCTTTCATAGATTTGGAGAGATTACGTTTTGAGATTGCTACCGCAACTGCTACATTCCATTCCCCTACATTTCTACTCCAATGAAAGTCTCTGGTTCATAGATCAACTCAACCTCTTTCTTAAGGACAAAATGAGCATACCATTCTTCATTTCGCTTAACCATTCCTACCGTGCAAAATTGCCATTCCCCTTGCAAAGCTTCTTCAATTAACTTCTGCTGTCTCTTTCCAAACCTAATTGGTAGTGAAATCCTTGTTTTTCTATTTAGACTTAAAGTTAAGCCAGTAGGGAGTTAGAACGTTAGTCGTCTTGGCAAAAGAGTGGTATCTCTTATCAAATCTAATTGAAATCTTCTTCAGGTTTGGTTTTTCCGATTTAACTTTACCTTCTTTCTTCTTTTCATTGAAGCTTCTCAGAATTTCTACTGCTTTATCTCTTGCCGTCTGTATCAAGGCTGTGTTCAAGTTGAATAGTTGTTTAGCTTCTTTGTAGCCGTTCTTGTGTAGAAAAGTCTTTGATGTTGAGTTGAAGCTTAAGAAAAATTTAACAGCTTTGAAATACTCATCTAAGCACTTATTTAAGGCTAAAATCTTACCCTTGTTTGCGTTCCAAACTTTTCCAACAACTGTAATCTGAACTTCTTTCTTCACAGGGAGCATCCCCTTAAAACTTTGATTGAACTTCGAATATTTTAAAACTACTGCCAACAACCCCCACTTGCCACTTCTTTGCGTATCCCTCCGCTCTGAAGAGCGAGGTTTTGCAAGCAACGATTTTATAATCCTCTTTTTCTTAATATTTCCAGTTCTATGATAAATAATGGCTTCCTAAGCTGTCTAACATATTTAACAGCCTTTTTGACTATCACATGGAGTATTTAATTGATAATTCCATCTTGTTTATTTCTAATTTTCCCAATCAAATCTTACCTTTTCTTTCTCTGTAATTTTCTTCTAGTGTGTACATATTTCATTTTGATTTTTCTTTATCCGCTTTGGTTTTAAATTCGTCTTTAATCAGCAATAACAGTCAAAACATTTCGCTTTCTTAAAATCTACACCGACAATTAAACTACTAATTCAGTTAGTTTAACCTCCCCTTTTATTCTCTTTACAATCTTCGCAGCACAAAACCGTTGTCTTTTTTTGTAAAACCTTCTCTGTGAACTTTTGCTGTTTCCTCCTGAACTTAATTGGCTATGCAGATCCTATCCCTGCTTTAAAAGATAAAATTTTCACAAATATTGCTTTTATAAATTCAAAAAGTTTATGTTGGAGAGCTTTACTAACAAATAATGATGATGGATTTTCTTAAAGTTGCTAAAGGTGA
>CAZCHG010000041.1:0-11815 GCA_964498465.1 uncultured archaeon
CAGTGAGTTTCAAAACTGACTGGCTCGGCTGGAAGCTCGCGTATTGTGATGCTCTGCTCTACGGGCACGAAAGTCAGAAAGAGGTTGTAAGAAATCTTGCAAAGAGTGTGATTGATCACGATCATCACAAGCTCGTTTTCAGGGATTCTGGAAACGTTTTCTGCACTATGTTCTGGCTTTTGTCAGTGATGAAACAGATCTTGAGCTTCCATTCTACATGCTTAACAGAAACGAGATCGCGAGTTATTACGATGAGTTCCTTGAAAGGCTGAGCATTAACAGAGAAAAGGGTTCAGTTGCTTTTAGCACGGATGACAGAGTTTACGAATTCGATGACTGTGCAGAGTTGATAGATGATTACGGCAAGGAAGCATGCGAGGTCTTTCTCGATCAGGAATAGTGAGTACATCTACTTCGGAAAGTTTGATCCGCTACCGTTGACAGAAAAGGTTGACTCGTGGGGAAGGAGAGCTTTAAAGTCACATAGAGATGTGCCAAGGGTTCATTAATTTAAACAATTCAAATAATGTTCAAAAGTTTAACCGAATTTTATGAAATGTAGTTAAAGAATTTTTGATTATACAAAAAGAAAAAGTATTAAATAGTTTTCTTGTTTAGCTAACTAAAATCCAAGGAGGCATAGAGTTGAACCTAGGTTCAACTCCACGACTAAGTAGAATCTTCTTGATCCCAATACTTATTCTTGCTCTAGGTATTGTATCCGTTCAGGCAAATCCCGGTTACGATTTCACAATAACCTTCTTTGATGTCCAGAAGACTGATGAGCAGATCAGTGTTTTCTGTAAAATTGAAAATACAGGTGATCAGGCAATTGAGTCATATCATATTGAAGGTACTCTGACAATAACCTCTCCCAGCGGTAAAACAGTTTACACTGGAAAAGACTGGAATGTTTTCAGCCTTCAGCCAGGTTCAGATACGTTTTTAGATTACGACTGGACGATACCTTCAGATGCAGAACCCGGATGGTATTCCGTTAAGATTGAAGTGGCCCTAAAGGATACTGGTTCAACCAAAACAGCTGAGAAAACAAATGCATTTCAGGTAATAAGATCTGAATTTGCCGTAGAACTTAAAAGTAGGAGTGATGATGGAACATGGACAAATCTGGGGACGGTTTATGTGGAAGGGGAGGGAAATATAAACTTCGGTTCAACTGTTTACAAGCAGTCAGGTAGCTATAAAATAATAACAAGATGCTCACAAAGCTACGGAGGAGCAATTTACAGCTTTGACAGATGGGAAACTTCTGGCAGTGTAAGTGTTTCAAATACTTATAAGTCTAATACTGTGCTGACGGTAAATGGAGATGGAACTCTCACGGCTGTTTTTCTCAGAGAGGATTTTGAGCTTGAAGTTAGCCCAGTGTTTCAAGAAATAAAAGCTGGAGATACAGCGTATTATACCTTTACTGTTTCAAGAACAGCATTTCCACATGATGGTTGTAATTTACAAATAGATCTTCAACTTTCTGGACTACCAGCTGGAACAAGCTTTCATATAGGATCTAATCCAGTTTCTTTATCTATCTCAGAGTCAAGTAAAACAGGAACTGTCTATATAGAGACATCACAAGACACACCACCTGGAACTTATACAATTACTTTAAAGGGTACAATAACAGGCTCAGAAACCTCTCACCAGAAAACAATAACGCTAAAGGTTAATCCTCCTAAGGAGGAAAAACCAGATCTTATAATAACCGATATAACATGGACACCAGAAAATCCAAGTGAGGGAGATAGCGTTATTTTCACGTACACAGAGGAAAATCAGGGAAGTGCTGAGGCAACCTCTCACAGAGTCACTCTTTACATAGATGGCAAGGTTATCAGCTATGATGATGTTACAGATCCTTTACCACCTGGAGCCTCCCGAACAAGAACATTTCCGCATGAATGGGTTGCCACCTCAGGTACACATGAAATATTTGTCAAAGCTGATTCAGCTGACGGAATTCAGGAAGAAAATGAAGATAACAATGGAATGAAAAAGCAGATTTATGTTGAGACTTCTAGCAAAATACCAACAACCTTGAAAATCAGCATAAGTCCTTCAACAATTGAAATAGGCAAGTCAGCAAGGATAACCATAAGTGGAAAGCTTTTAAGAGGCGATACAGGCAATGGCATTCCTGGAAAAACAATCTTGCTTATATGGCCAGGTGACTCATGCACAGCTACAACAGATGAAAATGGATGTTTTTCTTGCGCAGTAGATGTCTATTACACTGCTCAGGGAACCTATAAAATCTCTGCCAGCTTTGAAGGTGATTCATACTATGAAGCATGTAGCAGTAGTGTAATACTTACGGTACTTGAAAAAGAATCAGAGAATCATCCTCCTTTTGCATACAGATATTATCCAGATGAGAGTGAAATAACCCTGAATGTAGGAGATAGTATAACGTTTACAGTGAGAGCAGAGGATTCTGATGGGAATTTAGATGGAATAAAGTGGTATCTAGATGGATATTTAGTATATACCTCCTCCGTATCAGGTTCGAGCTGCACAGATAGCTGGAGTCATACATTTGATACCACTGGAGAATTTGAAGTCAAAGCCAGAGTTTATGACAACGAAGGAGAATATGACTACGTTATATGGAAAGTTATTGTGAGAGAAACTTCCACTGCTCTTCCAGATCTATCAATTACAGGCATAACTCTGTTTCCTTCTGAAATTTATGAAAATGATACAGTAACTTTTTCCTTCACAGTAGAAAACAAAGGTCAGAGTAGTGCTTCTGATTTTGATGTTGGATTGTACATAAACGGAGAGAAGAAGGATAGCCTGAGAATAAGCTTTTTAGGAGCTGGACAATCGCTTACGAGAGCTTTCTCGTATAACTGGAAAGCTGTTGCAGGCAATCATACAATTACGGTAAAAGCGGATGATGGAAACGAGGTTCAGGAAAGCGATGAAGAGAATAATGAGATGAGTAGGAGTTTAGAAGTAAACAAAGTTGTAGTTACGACAGTAACAGTCTTGCCTTTAGCTGGCCCTCCTGAGTTAAAACCCTCTCTACAGCCTGTTGAAACTGTTTCACCCGAAACTGAGATTTCAAAGGAAGAAATTTTTCAAAAAAGAATGGAACTTTATTCTGCCTTTGCTCAAACCTTCAGAGATGATTATTGGATTAATAAGGGGAACAAACAGTTAGAAGAGTTTCGATCTGAGTTTGAAAAATCCTTCCTTAACCCCTTTGAGTATTTGAAATCAATTATCACAAAGTACTATGGAATCGAAGGTTATGTTGAGGTATCAAAAGCAATGGAAGAATTCGTAACGCTACATGGAACGATTCAATGCTATGCAATAGGTTACAAGGAAAGCATGGCAAAGGTTGAGCTCTGGAAGAAATACAATTTCGATCCCTACAACTCTTTCAATGATATAAGGCAAAAGCTGGAGAGAGGTGATATTAAGGAAGCAAAGGTACAGATAGACAGAACAATAACCTATCTTAAGGACATGAAATCTGAAATTAAAAAGACTTCAGTTTCTGGGATACCAAAACAAGTTGTTTCTTTCTACGGTAAAACAATCGAAGATGAAAAAGGACAGAAAGTAGTTTATTATATTCCTATAAATAAAAAAACAGATGAATGGTATGAGATACGGTGTGAAGCATTTACTATAGTTTCAATTCCCTTAATTTCCTCCATTAAATTACCTTATTCAGGCGGTAAATACCGAGTTGAGTTTACTTTAATGGATGGTGAAGAAGAAAAAGAGAAAAAATCAATAAGTCTCAATGAAGGAGAAACTTTCGTAATAGTAATGCCAGGTCGTGATTGTCATAAATATGTAGACTTTAAAGTAGACTTTGAAAAATTCTTTAGCAAATACGCAGGCTTACTTGATCATTTTCAAAATCCTAGAATAAAGGTAGAAGTAACCATAGAAGAGCCAAGCAGCAAAATGTTTGGTATATGGTTCCCTTGGAGTCATAGACTATCTGTAAGTACTACGGTAGTAACTAGTGAACAACTCACAGTTGAGATGCAACCTATAATAAAATATATTCTAACTATTGGAGAAGAAGCGATCAATTCAGCGGTTATTGATCATATCGATTCTGCAATTGCATTCCTTAAGGATGAAAGAAAAATTTTAGAAAATATCCGTTAATTATCCAAGCTTTAATCTTTTTGTTAATTCGGCTATTACACAAGAAAGGAAATACCAGTAAAAAGGTAGTAAAAGTTGATTGTGTAAATTTCTACCTTTAAGTAGAGAATCAATATCAACGAAAGGTGATAAAATGTAATAAATCACTACAAAGTTGTAGTTTTGTAATGTGTAAAGACTAAGCCAATTAGGGAAATAAGGTTTATAATATTCTTTTGTTATTACCTTATTTTCATAAAGTTCCTTTAAGATCTCTGTAATTCTTTCAGTAGCATAAAAATCAGAGATTAAACTTACTAAGGATATATAACTTACAAAAAATAAGGAAACTATGAAAATAAAAACAGTAAGCTTTCCTATAGTAGGTGTTAAAAATTTTTTAATAGGTTTGGTATATGCAACTGGAAGCTTCTCTACAATCTTACCAATCAAACCTCCTATAATACAGGATAGAAGATAATAAAAAGATAAATTAACTAACAACTCAACTAATACCTCATGAAGTTCCCAATAACCAAAGATAATATGATACCTTAAAATTGGTACCCAAAGTTCCTTAGAAATTGTTGGATTAATGATTATAAAATACAAAAATACTAAAATTTTCCAAAAACATGGTCTAAAAAAGTTTTTAATTTTTCTCCAAATCATTTTATAAGATTATTATAAATATTGATTAATAAATTTTACTAATTAATAAATTTGCACTTTACTCTTACTTTCCTTATTTCTTCTTCCTTCACTCAAAATAAACTTTTAGGTGATCTCAAATGTTCAAAGAACTAGCTAAACTAAGCATTCCTACCATAATTTTCATGTTACTTTCAATTCTTTTATCCTTTGCAGCCATTTTCATGGAAAACTCAATCCAAAGACTTGAGCTAATGATAATTGCTTTGCTTTTCTTTGTATTGTTTGTTTACTCTATACTTTTAGACAAAATAAAAGAAATTAAGAACAAGGTAAATAAAAATGAATGAATACTTGCTTATTTTTGCTTCATTCATTTTAGGAGCAATTTTTGGGGTTTTTGTTAGATGGTTTGCTAAATTTTTAGCTTTATTGTTTCTTGCTGGAATTTTCTTTCTTTTGCTTCTCAGCCTGCTTAAGGAGCAAATAATTACAGTTTCACAAGCTTCTCTTACACTTTTAGCTACAAGTCTATTTTCTCTCAGTTTATTATTCCTTAACAGAAAAGCAAAATCGGGTAATAAACATGTTAGAAAAGCTTAGAAAATGGAGATATGGTATATATAAGATTTCAGAAAAGAAATTAAGAAAGATAAAAAATTTAGAGATTATTAGATTTATTCCATCAGAAACAAGCCTTAACAACCTTAAAATAATGGAAGAGGTTCTTAAGTTAATTCACAGGAGAAAATCCACCTTCTCGCTTGAAATATGGCATAAAGAAGAGAATAAAGACCTTGAATTCTATGTTTATGCTACAAAAAGAGAAGATTTGGAAGAGTTTCTCTATCAGCTTAATACAGTTTATCCCTCCTCAAAAATGGAATTTGCAAGATTTTCCTTGCCAAATTTTAATGGATTTATCTCTGGAGGCTATTTAGTTTTAAAAGGTCAGGAATTTGGTTTAAAAACACTTGATAGTTTCGAATATGATCCATTAATTCATGTTATTGAAGCTACAGATGTTGATTGTTTAATTCAAATACTTTTCAAATCGACAAGATATGTCGTTGAAACAGTTCAGGAAAAGTTTCCTGTGTTTAAATGCAGAATTGCCGTAATCACATGTTCAAATGATTGGATAAAAGCAAGAAAATCATGTGAAAGAATTTTAAATAGTTTTTCTGTTTTCAATACGCATGTTTCGCAACTAGAGCCAAAAATAATTTCCTTTCCTGTTTTGAGAAATTCTTTTAGCTTACTAAAGGGAATGATAAAGAGAAAAATATCTTTACTTACTAAGAGTTTCTTAGTAAGTTCTAAAGAGCTTGCTGCTTTTGGACATTATCCTATTTGAATATTATTAAAACACTATATATTTCCTTCTAATAATCTACAGTACTACTCAGCTTAATTTTAACAACTTTCATTATCTCTCTAAACTGTGATATACAATCAGCTACATCTTTAAGTATATTTATGTCCTCCTCCGTGTACTTTGCTGGTAAAATAAAAAACCAAAAAGGTATATATCCTTTCTTAAAAGTTTTTATGAATTTTTCAGCGATACCTGGTGCATGAACCCATTCTTTAGAAAGTCTGCTCCATAAATCTTTTGCTTTTCCACTTATTCTCAATTCTTTATCTAGATCTTTCATTAATTCAGATACATATTTCCATTTAGTATCACTTATATCTACCTTTACTTCTTTAAGAGTTTTCGCAAAGTAACATCTACCAAGTAACTCAAGTGCTCGTCTCAGTTCTGTGAGACATCCTAAAGGATTTCCCATTTGAAGGTTTACTGAAATCGAACCAACCAAAGGAAAGAGAACATTAGTTACAAACCATGGCATAGCTTTCATATCTTCTATATTATCTGGTGATTCAAATGCTTCCTCTAAATCATCAAAAGTTTTACCAAATACGCATACAGTTTCCCAAAAATCAATAACATCTTTCATGAAGTAATTCATTTCTTCATAACATCTTCTTGATTTTTCGCGAATGAACTTCATATTCCATTCCATCGTTTCTATTACTCTTTTTGTCCAATTTGTAAGTGTATCTTTATTCATAAAGCTCTGTATATCACCTTATTTTTTTGAATTTTTCTGACTCTCTGTTCATGTTTATACTTATGAATTTTAGCAAATACTTTATTATGAGAACCAAGATAACTCTTGGTAAAGTTTTCTCATGGAAAACATGTCTTGATATTTCCCTTACCCTTCAAGATTTATCGCATCATCAATATATCTTAGGAGCGACAGGAACAGGAAAGAGCACACTGATAGCCAGAGAAGTTATTCAAGCTTTTGAAAATGGAATTTGCTGCTTGGTGATTGACCCCCACGGAGATTTGGCTTATGAAATAGTTGAAGGAGTAGCTCCAGAATTCATTGACGGAGTTTTCCTTCTTGATCCATTAAGAGTTAAGTTTTCCCTTAACCCCTTAGAGCTTCCTGAATACAGAGATAATGAGGGGAGAAATCTTATTGTTGAAAGAATGATCGGAGAAATGATCGATTTCTTTATCAAGCTATACGGAAAGCAATACTGGGGACCCTCTCTTAACAGAATTTTTCAAGAAGGTTTGAGAGCTTTATACGAAAAGGATGATGCTCCTACACTTAAAGATCTTTACGATCTGTTAAGCGGAAATTTAAGCGGTTATAGGGATTTTAGCGAGGAGCTTAAAAAGCTTCCAAGAGGAAGAACAGATTCTGTTTTAAACAAGCTTATACCTTTTGTTAAAAATAAGTTGCTCAAGAGGATTTTCTGCCAGAAGATCTCTTCGGTTAATCTAAGTAAACTGTTAAGGTCGGAAAGGTTAGTTGTTTTTAGACTTCCAAAAGGAGAACTTTCCGAGATAAATACACTTTTAATCGGTTCGACAATAATAACAAAGACTTGGTTTTTTGCAATTTCAAGAGAAAAAAGATTTCCTATAATTCTTGCAATAGATGAGTTTCAGAACTTTGCACATCTTGAAACCCTAAGGAATATAGTTGCGGAAGGGAGAAAATATGGAATTGCCCTTTTAATTGCTCATCAGCATACAAAGCAAATTCATGAGAAAATTTTGGAGGATTTGCTTGCAAATACTGGCACAAAAATTATTTTTAGAGTTTCTGGAGAAGATGCTTTAACGATTGCAAAGAGTTTTGGAATAAAGGATAAGGAGAGATTTGCAGAGATTCTTACAAATTTGCCAAATGGAAAGGCTTTGGTTAAATTGAGGGGAGGTTTTGGAAAAGAGGCAAAGACCTTTGAAATTTCAACTCTTCCTCTGTTTAAAAGGAATAATTACATTGATTTTATTATCAAAAGAATGAACGAGCTATTTTCAGTTCCAGAAGAAGAGGAAAGGGAAGACGTTGAGCCTGATGTTTATGAATTACTGAATGTAATCGATAGAGTTCTTAGTCAAGGCAAAGAAGCTAAGGTTAGCGAGCTATTTGAGGAGTATAGAAAGATTAAGCCAAGTATTAAGGCAAGTGAGATTTCAAATTTGCTTGATAAAGCTGAAAGACTTGGTTTTGTTAAGAGAAATGTTGTAAAGCAGGTGAGAGGAAGACCAAAAATAGTTGTTGAGTTGACAGAGAAAGGAAGAGAAGTTTTGGGCTATAAGGGTTTAGGAACCTCAGCAAAAGCTGGAGGAGACTTGCACAGAGCAATGATTTTGAGATATGCTGAGATTTTAAAGAGTAAGGGCTATGTCGTTCAAATTCAAGAGCAGAAAGGAAAAGAGGAACAGTCAGATTTGATAGCTTTTAAAAGAATTGGGGATAAATGGATTGAAATAGGAGTTGAAGTAGAAATAAGAGCTGATCATCCTGATCAAGTGTTAAGAAATTATGAGAAGAATGTGCTTAAGGGAAGAGAGGTTATTTTTGTTGTTCCCGATGATAAGGTTGCTGAAAGGGTTAAAAGAATTCTTGGGGATAGAGAGAAGTACTACGTGATTGTTGAGAGGATTGCATAATAAAAACACAAAACCCATAAATCCCATAAAAAGAATTTTAACGATCTTACAATGGAGTTACAAACTTCAACTACTTTAATTACAAAAAAGAAGAAAAAAGAGTGTTGAATTAGAAAAAAGAAAGGTAGTGAAGAAATTGGTTGTATCATATTGGGAATTTGCTAGAAGTGATAAAGAGTAAATTTTAAAAAAGAAAATTTAGAAAGGGTAACAGTAAAAATCTTAGAGTATCTTAACTTAAGGTAATTTTCGTTCTAATACTTTCTTTTTACTAATACTTGGTATTTTTGCTTTATCTTAGTGAGTCTAAGATAATTTATTAATAGAATAAAATTTATAAAATTTTAAGTAAGAAAAATAAAGAATGGAAGAATTTTGGAATATAGACGTAAGGTTTGGGAAGATAAAAATTGGAAGTGTAGAAAAGGAGATTAGATTAAAAGTGCATGAATTTCTGGAGGAATATTATCTGAATGCTGAGATTGTTGAGATACCTAATGTAAACTATAGAACTCATGTTCTTGGAAAGATATACTACAAAGATCCAGTTTACACAATTAGTATAAGTCTTAACCCTGACTATTCTCGAACAGGAGTGATTGGCAAAGTTGAAAGTGTTGAAAAAGTGAGTGAAAGAGAAATTGAAATCGGAAGGGCTAGAGCATTTTATTATGATGAACACAGAACTTTAATTCTCTGGGAATGCTATTTGCATAAAGAGATTTGTAAAACTCCGTTAGATAATAACTTTAGGACTGTTTGGAGAGGATTTGAGAAATTTATAATAGATAAATATCCTGCGAACGTAATCTTCACCCCTTCTTGGGAACCTTTATATGATAACAAAGAATGGGTTGAATTTCTTGAATCTGAAGGTTATTCAAGGTATAATAAATTAGCTTTCTTTAAGAAGATTGACAAATCTTAATGAGGAGTATATTTTTAGCGAACTATCAGAATTTATCAACTCAACTCGGATGATTGGTTACATGAGAAACACATCTATAATCCATTAGGTTTAATCGGTTATCTTTCCAGTAATGTGGTAATTTGGCAGTGCACATAGTGTTTAACAGTACGATGCTATGCAATACATTTTACAATTCACTTCACTTGTATTTGTTTCGTTCATATCTATAGTAATCCATAAGTAGTTTTCTCGGATTATCAGAAGCTATCAGTCTAACTGCAAATTTACCATTACTAAAATCAACTAAATACTCTATTAGAAATTCATTGTAACGTTTTTCAAAATAACTGTTGTAAAATTCTACATTTTTTATTCCTTTTATATCATTTTCAATTACTTCCCTAATAAATTCAAATGGTTTTAGTTTATCTTCTTTGAATGCTTTTAGGACCTCATTTTTCGTTAAATCTACTGGAATGAATCTGTCTAGGACATAAACAAATACATCCATTTCCAACACCTTTACTATATTTTTCTTTAATCCTTGTTTTAAAGTTTTATTTCATTATTCTCTTTATCTTATTTTCTCCTTTAATCTTTTTGAAGTATTCTATTTCTTCTTTCATTCCTTCCGTTATTTCATCTCCGAAAATCCAAAGCTCATCGCAGAACTCTAACAACTTCTTATTCATTTCCAGAGCTTTTCTCCTATCCTTTGGATTATGATCATCCATAAATTGGCTAAAGTAGACGTGGGGAGCTATTGGTATGTAGCCCATATCAACAAGCATTCTGCAGTATCTCTTTGCTTTTTCTATGTTTTCCCGCTTCCCTTTAAATGGGGAGCAAACAAATATGACCTTCATAATCATCCGCTACTCTTTTAAGTATTGGCCACTAACCGGAATAAAGCGTTTCGGTTTTATTAGCTTATCATACTTCTTTATATTTTCAAGCTCTATTTCCATCCAGAGCTTTTTCTTTACTTTACCTCTACTTCTAAAAGACTTCCAACGATCTTGTGATTTAATGTATTCTTTAAGCTCATCTTTTGTTAGAAATATTCCATCTCCAAGGGTTTCAAAAAGCTGCATTGGATCTTCCGAGAGTACTACCCTCTTTATCTTTGCATCACCGACAAATCCGGTATCTTCTTGTGATTGATAGAATACAAATTTCATCCCTGGCTTTAACTGTTTCCATACCGTAGCTGGCTTAACAAAAACGTTTTTCCCCCTCTTTAAAGAATCGATCAATAAACTTCTTAGGAATTGGGTATGTAACGCCTATAATTTCAGCCATTAACAACATCTCATGATTTTTGGGACAATTGACTTAGAATTAACTTATAATCCTCTTCGGGAATTTCCCTCATGGCTTTACCCATTAAATGTCCTGACCATTTCTTTTTGTTCGTGATAAACTTCAGCTTGGGAATCAATGGTTTAAACTCGATCGGTTTTTCGAAGATTTTTACAGGCTTTATCCTGATTCTCCAAGGAAATGTTTCGTTTCCCATGCCCTTTGGAGTTTTGAAAATTCTAGTTGAATCCTTAAAAGTTTTGGAAATGACTTCGTAAATCGCCACAATTCGCGGCTCTTTCACAACATCTTTTATCCTTTCTTGCTTAATGTAAATTATTAGTTTATCTCCCGGTTTTACTTTCGTAATGGTATTCTTGTGTCTCTCTGGTACACCCCAGATATTTTTCTCCCTAATAACTCTCCAGTTTTCTTCCGTGGTTATACAAAGCCAACAAGCCATGCTGAAAGATTCCTTTTGCTATTATTGCATAACCTCTTATCGCTCTCTTATTTTCGGGTTTTCCTAAGAGTGGTACAACTTCCATATCCAACATCTTACCTAATATTTTACCTATAATTAGGTATAGTATTTACCTATTTAAAAATTTTTCGGTAAAAATTTACACCAAAAACTTTATAAATGATTTTACCTATATTTATGATAGGTGATTAAGAATGGGTGAGATTACCGTGCTTACTAAAGCTACTTCAAAAAGTAAATCTCTAAGAACAACTATCCCTATGGGTATCGTAAAACAGTTTAACCTTTCAGAAGGGGATAAGCTCAATTGGGAAATTAGAGCTGAAGGTGGAGAACTTATAATTGT
>CAZCHG010000042.1:0-11760 GCA_964498465.1 uncultured archaeon
TTTTATTTTAAAATCCTAAACATGTTTGTTATCGACATACTTTTAGCATTAAATGTGAGAAAAGTCAAATCCTAAAGACTGGCTTAGGATTTTTTAATTTGTTCCAACTCGATGTGGAAAACGTGTTCTGGGACTGTTTTTTAGAGGAAGATCAAAAAATTAATTTTTTTAGTGCCAAGAAACAGTAAGTCAAACATGAAAATAGGATTTATAGGTGCAGGAAGAGTAGGAACAGCGTCAGCATTGATTTGTATTTTAAATCTTGAGATTGATGAAGTTGTGCTTATTGATATTTTAAGGGATTTGGCGATTGGGGAAGCTATGGATTTATCTCATGCTGCAGTTGGGTTAAACAAAACGGTAAAAATATCAGGTGGGGATGATTACAATTTAATAAGAAACAGTGAACTACTGGTAGTTTCTGCTGGAGTTGCTAGGAAGCCTGGAATGAGCAGGCTGGATTTGGCATCAAAGAATGCGGAGATAATAAGATCTATATCAAAAAAAGTATCTAAATACGCTTCTGATGCAAAAGTACTGGTAGTAACCAATCCAATGGATGTAATGACCTATATAATGTGGAAAGAGTCAGGTAAGAGCAGGAGGGAAGTATTCGGTATGGGAAATCTACTGGATTCTGTTAGACTATGGGAGAGATTGTACTTCTACGGTGTAAAAGAAATAAAAAAAGCTTGGATAATTGGGGAGCACGGAGATAGTATGTTTATTCCAAAATCAATTGTCAATGTAAGGGGAGATGTGGATTGGAACAATGTTCTGAACGAAGTTAGAAATGTTGCTGCGGAAATAATAAAGAGAAAAGGAGCAACAATTTTTGGACCAGCAGTATCAATTTACAGAATGGTAAGAGCTGTAGTTGAGGATACAAGGGAGGAAATACCTACTAGTGTGGTATTAAATGGAGAATACGGTATAAGTGATGTAGCACTGGGAGTACCTGTAATATTAGGTAGAAATGGTGTTGAAAAGATAATAGAATACGAACTTAGTTATGAAGAATTAGAAAATCTTAGAAAATCAGCCAGTATACTAAAAGAGCAACTAAAAAAATTGGGATATTAAGCTGCTGTTTTTTCCTTTTTTAGAATACTTTCGGCTGCTATTAATCCAGTTACAGCTGCTCCGACAATCCCTCTACTAATGCCAGCGCCATCGCCAATTGCGTAGACATTTTTTATGTTGGTTTCCATCTCGGAGTTTATTTTTAATTTTAAGGAGTAAAACTTGATCTCTGGTGCATAGAGTAAGGTTGAGTCATCAGCTACTCCAGGTATAACTCTGTCTAAATGCTCTAAAGCATCTATTATGTCATCAAGAACTCTTCCTGGGTATGCTAGGCTTATATCACCTGGTATGGCAGTTTTTAAGGTTGGTTGAACAAGTCTATTGCTTTTTATTCGAGAATCTGTACTTCTCCTTCCAAGTCTGAGATCCTTTAATCTTTGCACTATTGGATTACCTCCACCGAGTTTGGTTGTAATTTTGGCAAGATCTCTTCCCCACTCATTTGGATATTCGAATGGTTCGGTAAACTTGTAATGGCCAAGTAGTGCAAAATTTGTGTTATTTGTTTTCTCTTTAGCTTTACTGTGACCATTTACTAGACAAAATTCTCCATAATCTTCTCTTATAACCCAACCTCTCGGGCATGTACAAAATGTTCTAACGTAGTCATCGTGCTTTTTTGTTACTATTCTTAATTTTGGATCGTATATTATGGATGTAATTTCATCCATGATAGAAGCTGGAACTTCAACTCTAACTCCAACATCTATTGCTTTTTCTTCGCTGTTTACTTCTATGTTGTATTTTTCCACCCACTTTTCAAGCCACTCAGATCCACCGCGTCCTACGGCAATTATTAAATATTTATACTTGTATTTCTCGCCATTTTGGGTGGATATTATCCTATTTACGGGATCTATATCCACAACAGTTGTTTCGGTGTAAATTTTTACTCCAGCGCCAATGAGATCATTTTTTATGTTTTTTATTACTTGAGGCAACAAATCACTACCAACGTGTCTCTGTTTTAAAGGAACAAATTCTATTCCAGCTGCATTAGCCCTTCTTAGAAAGCTTTGTATTCTTTCATCGTTTAGACCATATATTTCACCAGGCGCACCATGTTCTAGGAAAATTTTATCTACTTCTTCCATTTTTTCTAGAATTACGTCCTGATCTATTAAATTAATCAAATCTCCGCCAACTGTGAAACTCGATGGATATTCCCTTCTAGCATAGTTTAATTTGCCATCAGATAAGCCTCCTGCTCCACCAACTCCAGATGTAATGTTACATGGATGACATTTCAGACAGTAATTCTTTGATAAGTTGCTGGGGCATTTTCTTTTTTCTATATCTCTACCCATTTCGAAAATAGCAGTATCTAGGGCTCCAGCTAGTTTATATGCTGCAAATAGTCCTCCTGGTCCAGCGCCAACGATTATTACATCAAAATAATTCACAGTTAAAGTAATTTGTCTTGTTAATATTTAACCATTACGAGAAAGGGTTAAATTTCCTTTGAAACAACAGCAAAGTCCTACGGTTAAGCTCCACTATTTTATTTTATATAATTTTTTTATAAATTAATGAACAGAAAAGTTTTTGCCCCAAATGTAAAATTTATTTTAGGCGTCACTATGGGCTCGTAGCTCAGCGGTAGAGCGCCGCCTTCGCAAGGCGGAGGCCGCGGGTTCGAATCCCGCCGAGTCCACTTTTCTTTTCCCATGTATATTATTTTTACCGTAAGTTTTTGCTATTTGAATAAAATACTTCCTATTTAGATCACTTAGATGTACCACAATTCAATTTTAAGCTAGGAATTTTTCAAATTACCATCTTTGCCCCAACAGCGAACTAATAGATTAGAATCCATTAGCAGAAAAGATTTTTAATTCCTGAAATTCGCAACGAAGTAAATCTGATGTGTTTTTAAACTAACTCTGTGCTATTGTTTGATTTTGGCAAGTTTTTAGATTCTAGATTAATTAATGGTTGTTGTGGTATTTCTATTCTCGCGTTTTCCATAATTTGGATTAATTTAAAGCTTTACAGATTTGCCTTTTAATTTTTATCCATCCTTTCTACTATTCCAAATAATTTGCACCTCGTGAGTTCCATTTTAAAATTTTTCTTTATTTAAAAAATTCATGACTTGGTTGGAGAATACGTAGCATTAAGAAAAATATCAGAAATAGCTTATATGAGAAGAAAAAAACTAGAAGAAATTAAGGCTTGTAAACACTTCCAGGAAAATTAAGAATTGATAAACTGAGTAAATAGAACTTTAGTACATTAGCAATTTTTCAAAAATGAAAAAAATGTGTTATGATCAATATAGTGGTAAATCATTTGTAAGACTTTAAAATAGCTTTTTTACAAAACAAATATTAGTTTGCTTAATGTTTATGTTGAAAATTACTTGGAGGATAGGAAAAATGGAATTAGAAGAGGTTTTAGAAAAAGTAAGAGATTTTTTAAAAAA
Organism: uncultured archaeon; assembly: GCA_964498465.1. Classification (GTDB taxonomy): domain Archaea; phylum Halobacteriota; class Archaeoglobi; order Archaeoglobales; family Archaeoglobaceae; genus CAZCHG01. The sequence goes on from CAZCHG010000042.1 coordinate 3,512, forward strand.
AGCTGGGCATACTTTTCCAAAAATATACGAAGTAAAACAAGTTGGAAACTCATGGAAAGTAAAAGCAGAGTTAGGTTGGGGGAAATTTGCAAGAATCAAGGTAGATGATAAAACTGGGAAGGTTGTGGAGTTTTATGAGGAAACAACTACTTGAGAAAATACATGAATACGAAAATACAAGAGATAGTTATCTTAGGAATGCTAGTGAATTTCTGGAAAAAGGAGAATTAAGAAAGGCTTCAGAGTTTTTATGGGGTGCTGTAGCTCTTCAGATCAAAAAAACAGCTTTAATTACGCAAGGAACATTCATAGGAACACATAAACAAATAACAAGATTTATAAAAGAATTGGCAAGGAATTTAAGGGATGAAGAACTTCTTAAAACATATAGATTCCTAGAAAAACTACATACTAATTTTTATGACGAAGAAATAGAACCTGATGAATTTGAAATCTATAGGAAGGAAGTATATAAGTTTATTAAAAAATTGGAAGATATTGTTAAGAAGAGATAATATCTTGAGAAATCATCTTACTGCGTTTCAATTAAGAAAAAATCTCATGAATTTAGTAGTGAACAACTTATTAATCTTTAAATTTTATTTGTTCATAACTTTAGTGTTCTTTTTAGTTACTTCACAAGATTTTTTGTTTTGTTAAAAACAGAAATTATGCATTTTACTATAATAGAATAACTCTTAAACTCTTAATACTTCATAGCTCCAGTCAGATAATAAACCAAATAAAACATTTAAGGGTTGTAATCCTTTTAGTCTTTTTAAAGCAAGTCTGAAGTAAATCTTGAGCAAACATTTTTCAGCTCCATCGCTTTGCTATGGCTTTTATTAAGCTTGGGAAAAAAGTAAAGTACATAAAAGCATTCTATCTGTTTTGACTATTTTTTCTCTCGCAGCAGGATCTAATTTAGGGGATCGCAATTCTTGAGTCTCAGCAAAGTATGCTCTTGTTAAGCTAAGTTTTTACAAATTTCCTTTTTAGAAAAACTTCATGGAAAAGTTTTTTATTTTTTAATGTATATTATATTTAAAAAATTGTATATATTCAAGTTTTTTTAACATGCTGTTTTTAATAATATACTCTGTTTTAAAAAGCAAGATTTTGCAAGTAATAATTTTATAAAAAAATCTTATATCAGGTAATTTATATCTTGTACTGAGACTTAGAGTTTTGAAGAACAACAAGTTTATCGCTAAAAAGAGCGATCATCTATGATTGATTTAATTGAGGCACAAGTGAGGATAAATTCTGAATTTAAAGGGATTAAATCAACTAGATTGGCGAATTACAATATCATTGTGGACAAAAGTAATTACAAAAAACATCTGGTGAACATCTTTTTGATTCTAAAGAGAATTTTTGGAACAAGGCAAACTGGAATACTAAATTTCAGAGGTTTTGGGTGCTATTTGTATAAAAGAGTTAATATAACTTTAAAATTCTTGTTGAACAAAAATTACCGTGCTAAGTTTGAGTTTGGCTTAATTCTTAATCCTGAAAATAGGAGAGTAGAGTTTTATGAGGAAAACATAGAAGTTAAAAATTGCTTTAGGCTAAGGAGAGAGAAAAACAAAGTTTTAGCTGAACTTTGCAGGGAATATCTTTGTGAAGTTTGGCCAAAGTTTGAACAATTTAGAAAAAAATTCAAAGGTACACCATTTGAAGAATTGGAGTATGTATTGAAGTTTAATAAGGATGATTTAGAAAAACAGGAGATTTCTGGACTAAGTTTGCACAAAAGTTTAATTCAAGCAGATTTTATTTTTAAATCTTTAAGAATTAACAAAAATTATGCAATTGTTGTTTTAAATTTTAAATCTGGAAGAATAGCTCTAATTTTACCAAGAATAAATGAATATAATTTACTAGAGCTAGCTATATTTGAATTTTTAAATTTCATAAATGAAATGGAGATACCAAAAAGCATTACTTACAAAAATTTAACTAAGAAAAACTCAAAAATTCTAATTATTGGAGAAATTGATAGATATATTGATGATGAGGAAATTTTAAAAAATTTACTTAAAATGCTATCGAAAAATGCAAAGTTTGTATTAATTACAGCATCTAGAAGTATAAATGCTGGTAAAGAGTGGAATATAATTAAAATATCCTAAAACTCCAGACAAATTATCTTAGTTTACCAACTAAGATTGCGTAAAGTCTCTTTATATCTTTTGCAAATGCCATCTCTCCATCTCTTTTCAGAACTCCGTTATCTAATTTGATTCTGTTTATTTTGTACTTTCTTCCATCAATTACAATGACCTCTCCAACTCTAAACTTTGTGTTACCCGATGTTGTGAATCTATAAGAAGTGGTCACGGGTCCTCTGTGAAGGCTAACTCTTACAATAACTTCTTCTATATTTTTTAACCACAACGTGGATATATCCTTAGCCTGTCCCTCCTCAACTCTTCTTCCATCTTTTAATTCTACTGAAGTTACTTTGCCAAGCTTTGGTCCATCTTTGGTATCTATAACGATTTCATCTCCAACGGAAATAACTGAAGTCTCCTTCACAGTTACGCTACCTTGGGTAGAAATTGAACCTGTACTAAGTATTGCTCTTATTTTTATCTCCTTTGGTTCAGTATATTGTATTACATTTCCGCAAACTTCGCATTGATATAGGTTTTTATCTTTTCTAATTAGCTTATATTTTCTTACTTTGTCGCAAATCTCACAATAAAGCTTAATCTCGTATATCTTCATTTTTCACCCTTATTATTTTTAATAAAACTATTTAAAACATTCAATGTGAATACTGCAGCTTTAATATTCAGAAAGAAATCCTCAACAGTATTAAGCAACGATGAAACGCTCCTTGTATCAACTTCGACTATTAAATTATCATTTTCACAATAATTTTTACACCATTCTGTATTATCTGGTGAAAGAGCATCAGATATTATCTTTGCATCATCGTTTGGTATAATTAACTTCCCAAAGCAGCGCAGCATAATTTATCAACCTCCTTCAGGAAATCGTCAACCTTTTCTGGAGGTATGTTTGCGCCTGCAGCAACTTTATGACCTCCTCCTCTACCTCCAACTTTTTCTGCAGATACTCTCATAACTTCCCCTAAGTTTACTTTTTCGGCAATTTTCATCGTAGCTCTTGATGAAACTTTGGCCAAGTTTTTCTTTATATTAACAACTACCAATGGTTTATCTGTATGAATGTATCTGGAAAGTATTGTAGCTATAGGACCTGTAGATGGGGCATCGTTCAACACTAAGTATTTAATGCATTTTCCACTCTTTATTTCATCCTTTCTTCTTTGAATCTCCTCTAGAAGTTCAACCTGAAATTTTTTCCATATGGATAATCCCTTTTCCAAGTAATTGCTATCTCTCATACAAATGGCAAAGCCTATACTATATGCTGAAGCTCTTCCGCATGCATTAACTATGTCTGCCAACATAACAGCATTTGGTAAAAGCTCCTTTTTTAATATAATTTTTTTACCTATAAACTCGTCAATTATACCCTCATAAATCCCCAATTTTAGAAGCCTTAGCACTATACCGTTTGCCAATCTACTAACTTCTTCATGGGATAGCTCATCAATTTCTTTATCACCGCTAACTTTTATTGACTCCAAAAATGAATTTAATTCATCATCTTTTCCATAGAAATCCAAATATGGCTCAGTAGACATCATCAGGACATCCTTCACTTTACCAGAGTACAAATTGATACCATTAACTCTTTCGATATAACCCATCGATACTCCTTCATTTATTATGTCCAGGTTTGCTCCAGTGAACTTCTGTTTATCCCCAATCATGCCAAGAACAGATAATCCAACTAAGTCCTTATTATTTCCCAGCTCATTTGCAACTATATAACTTACACCGCTCGCAGAAAGCTCATAGGAACCATCAATGCCAAAAAGATGTGGATTGACATGAACTAACTTCTTTTTTTGAGAAATAGTACCTACTGGCATGTGATGATCTAGTATTACAATATCAGCCTCTATATTGGATATAACATCGGGATATCCGCTACCCATGTCTTGTAGGACAACAAGTTCATCATTTGAATAATCAAAATCTTGATTTAACCCCTTTAGAAAACTAATTCTGAATTTTTTGCCAATTCTAAGTAAAGAAATAGCTAATATTGCTGCAGAAGATATGCCATCAACATCGTGATGAGTAATAATTCTAATGAATTCATGTTTCTTTATAAGTTCAGCAGCTCTTTTAGCTTCTTGTTTTAGCTCTCTTAATATTTTATTTCACCTCCGCACATTAAGGTTCTATACCGTTATCTGTTATTTTAAAGAAACATGAAGCACCCTCTTTAATTGACCTATGTTTTACCAAAATTGCTTTTCTTTCACAGTTTACTTTCTCTAAAGCTATGATTATTTTTGAAATGTGATCCAGACTAGGTCCACCCAACGGTTTATCTTCACCAGTTTTTATATCAGTAAACATTTGATTAGTTATTACTACAGCCAAGTCATATTTTCTTGCTAAACCCAAAAGCATTGTAAGTTGCAAAACAAGCTCTCTTTTCATTTTTATAGCTTTTTCATCTTCTAGTTCACTTCTATATAACGATGTAAAGGAGTCTACTATAATCAACTTTATATCGTTGTTTTTACAAATTTTCGGAAGCTCCTTAATCGCTTCACTTTGTTCTTTAAAGTCGAACACTTCTTTTATTAACAAATTTCTTAGTGCATTTTTCTCTTTAAAGATTTGGTTTACTCTTTCTGGAGATAGACCCTCAGTATCTATAAAAATGACTTTTCCAAAGTTTAAAGCCGTATTATATGCGAGCATTATACATATGCTCGTTTTGCCAGTTCCACTGGGTCCATAAATTTGAGTAATCGTTTTAGTCTCAAAACCTCCGCCAAGTATAGAATCTAAACATTTGCTGCCTGAAGGTAGTCTAGTTACTTCTCTCTCAATTTCCATAATTATCAGAATTAAAAATTTATAAGAGATCTTTTTTCTGTAAAATAATCTGTTCTCTCAAACAAATATTTTTCTCTCAAAAAACATCCTTTATTTCAAGTGGAGTTAGTCTTTTAATGTCCATCTAGTTCCCCTGGGGGTATCAATTAGTATTAAACCTCTCTCCCTAAATTTTTCTCTTATTTTGTCAGCTTTATCAAAATCTCTCTCCTTCCTTGCAATTTCTCTCTCTTTTATTAACTCAGCATCATCTTTATTTAAGGGAGGTATGGTTTTATATTTTTCAAATAATCCCAGAACATTGCATAGCTTCATGAAGGTAAATTTTATCCTCTCTAAATCTTTAATACATCCAACTCCTGAGTTAACAATTTTGTTTATTTCTTTTGAGAACTCATGGAGAACAGCCAAAGCTTCTGGAGTATTAAAGTCATTATCCATAGCCTTTTTAAATTCTAGCACATAATTCTTTGATAATTTTGCATTGGATTCTGATCTATCACCAAATGTTTTCAAAGCAGCAATCTCCATATCTATTAATTCTAATGAATTTTTCAGGGAAATATAGGATTTTTTTGCCAGCTCAAGTGCTTTTTCACTGTAGTTTAAAGGACTTCTATAATGAGCTGTGAGTAGGAAATATCTCAATACTTCTCCACTATATTTTCTCAGAACGTCTCTAATTCTGACTATGTTTCCTAAACTCTTGCTCATTTTCTCTCCGTTTATTGTTATGAAGTCGTTATGAATCCAGTATCTGACTGGCTCAATTCCAAAAAGAGCATAGGTTTGGGCTCTCTCATTTTCGTGATGCGGGAAAATTAAGTCTTTTCCTCCACCATGTATATCAAAAGGGACACCTAGATACTTTGTGGCCATGACTGTACACTCAATATGCCATCCTGGTCTACCTAACCCCCATGGCGATTCAAAGTAAGCTCTTGCTTTTATATCTTCATCTTTTGCTGATTTCCAAAGAGCAAAATCTCTTACATCTTTTTTTCTTGGATCAGGTTCAATTCTATGGTGTTTAAGCTCCTCAAGATCTATACCTGAAAGTTTTCCATACTCTTTGAAAGCAGAAATATGGAAGTAAACATCTTTGTTCTCATCTCCTACCTCATAAGCGTAACCCTTGTCTATTAATGTTTTTACAGCGTTTATTATATCTGGTATATGTTCGGTAACTCTTGGATAGTAATCAGCTCTTTTTACATTAAGAGCATCCATATCTTTAAAGTATTCTTCAATAAATCTGTTAGCAATTTCCTGCTGAGTTTTATTCTCACGTACGGCTCTTTTAACTATTTTATCATCTACGTCAGTGAAATTTTGAACATAAATGACTTTATGTCCTTTATATTCAAGATATCTTCTAACTACATCAAAGAAAACTACACTTCTTGCATGTCCTATATGGCAAAAATCATAAGCTGTAATTCCACAAACGTAAATTCTTACAGTTCTTTCAAGTTTTAATTCATCAAACCTCTTTGTAAGAGTGTTGTAAACAATCATTTTAATTCTCTTTTTATGCTTAAGTTATTTTCTTTTTACGGTTGCAATATCGCCAAGGGTTAAATCAAATCTCTCACCACTGGATTTGTGGGACGGTACGAGTTCATATGTTTTTTCTCTAAGTTTTATGCCAAATAATTTTTCAATTTTCTCGATCACTTTTGGTTCTGGTATTATTTCTGCATTTTCAATTTTTTTAATCAAAGATTCTTTTTCCATCAGTTTCTTTGCTAACTCCTCTTGACTCCATCCTCTTTTCTCTCTTTCTCTTTTTATTATCAAGTTGTAGTCTTCAACTAGCTCTTCATCTTCAGCAAAAGATTTCTCTCTTCTTTTTATCTTTATTTTCTTTGTTTTCCTTGTAATTCCTGTAATTTTTGGCTTAATTCTTAGCTCTGGTTCTGGAACACCTAAATTTTTACAATCAGAACAAACATGTATAACTGCACCCTCTATTACTATTTTATGAATATTTTTTGTCTTTTTTCCGCAAATTTCACAATTCATTAAAAGATTTTTGTAAAAACTTTATAATTAACTTTTCGAATTTTTAGTAACGAGGACTTTAATCTTCTAGAGGTAAATTTGCGATATGGAGGTGTAACGCGTGTTTAAGGATGAATTTATGAATTTTTTAAAAGTAAAGGTACTTGAAGTCTCAAAGGATACGGTTAAAGTTGAGGGAGAAGTAAAAAGGGAGTACGTCAATGTTCACGGTACAGCTCATGGATCATACATATTTAGCTTGATGGATTTTGCATTTTCAATACTTTCCAACCTTGACAAACGAAGAGTAGCAGTATCTATTAGTGTAGATTACTTAAAACCAGCTTATGAAGGTGATAAACTAATAGGAGAGGCTTCAGTTGTTGAAAGAACTAGAAGATTTCTATTTTGCGAAATTAAAGTAAAAAAGCACGACAAAACAATAGCTTATGGAAAAGCAATTAGTTATTCCCCAGATTTAAAATAGAGATAATTTATCTCTCTTTAGAATAAAAATTATAGTATTATTCAACTTGAAGATTTACATTCAGCCATCTTTTGTGAAGTTAGATCCAAATACATATCGTATTCATATGAATCATCAATTATTTTGAAACCAAGTTTTTTATAAACGTGAACAGCCCTGAGATTGTCTTTACAAGTTATAGCGTAAATTCCTTTGTATCCAACCATTTTGCAATACTCTATAATTAATGAAATCATTTGCTGCCCAATTTTTCTATTTTGATAGTCCTGATGGACAAATATGCTCATGTCTACCACTTGTCCTTTTTTATCTGGAACTATGGCTAAGTGTCCTATTATTTTACCATCTTGTTCGGCAACTATCGAAAATCCTTCTTTGGCCAAGTAGTCTATCCACCTTTCTAGTTCTTCCTTAGTGCTAGGAGGTAAACCTAGACACCTGCAGCTGGGGTCAAAGGTTAAATACATCTTTATAAGGTTATCCCTATCTTTATCGTGATTATATTCCCTAATCAGAATAAAATTTCCAAGTTTATCTTTTATGATAGTAGGCTTGAATTTTAGGTTTTTTAGTACTTCCATCAATAATATTTTGTATTTCATCTTATTTATAGCTTTTTTAGAATTATAAATAATTTTAATTATAAAAAATGACAAAATTGTTTTTATTTTTTCATGATTAATTTATTTAATTGTTGAAAGTGCAAGAATATTAACGACAATAAAACAATAAATAAGCCCTTAATTTAAATCATTTATATTTTTCAATTTTTATATAATATATTTATTATTCTATTTTTT
>CAZCHG010000043.1:0-11683 GCA_964498465.1 uncultured archaeon
TGGCTCGAAAAGCACGGCGTCAAAATTGACTGATGTTTATTAATATTCTTTATTAATATAATATCTATATGAAAAATTGTTACTGCTTTGTGAAGCTTTTTATCTTATTTTTACTTCCAATTTCTTAAATAAAGCTCCACTAAAGCTCCAGATTCTCTTGCAATTAATTATTTTTAAATTTAAAACTAAACTTATATAAAAATTGTAATAATATTATATACGTTTTCGTTGCTGGATGGTTGCTTCTGCCATTTAAAAGCATGTTAAGCTGCAATTACAAGAATGCAAAGTCAAAACAGAAAAATTAAGGTTACGTAAAAGTTTAAAAATTTTGAAAAACATTGTAAAAATAATGGTAGCTGAAAAAGTGAAAACTGGAATCCCAGGTTTTGATGAGATTTTAAACGGAGGAATACCAGCAAGAAATGCAGTCCTGCTAGCTGGTGGACCAGGTACTGGTAAATCTATACTAGGACAACAATTTCTATACAACGGCCTAGTTAACGGTGAACCTGGAGTATTTGTGGCTTTAGAGGAACATCCTGTCCAAGTTAGAATTAACGCTCAGCAGTTTGGATGGAACTTCAGAGAATTTGAGGAAGACGGTTTGCTTGCAATCGTTGATGCTTTCACTGCAGGAATTGGAGAAGCTGCAAAGAGAGAGAAGTATGTAGTCAGGGATATAAACGATATTCCGCTCTTTATAGATGTAATCAGACAGGCTATAAGAGATATTGAAGCAAAAAGAGTGGTCATTGACAGTGTTACCACTCTTTACCTAGCAAAGCCAGCAATCGCAAGAAATGTTGTAATGCAGCTGAAAAAAGTTTTAGCTGGAACAGGAACAACCAGCATTCTAGTTTCACAGGTTAGTGTTACCGAAAGGGGATTCGGTGGACCTGGAGTTGAGCATGCTGCAGATGGAATAATCAGACTCGATCTAGATGAAGTTAACGGGGAATTGAAAAGAAGCTTGATAATATGGAAAATGAGGGGGACTAAACACTCGATGCGCAGACATCCATTTGAAATTACCGATAAAGGTATTGTAATTTATCCAGATAAAGTTGTGAAGATCGGTAGAACTTTCGAGGTGATCTGATGGAAATAAATTTGAACCCAGTAGGTAGGGAAGAGATACACAAACTTGAGGTGGCTTTGTTGCTTGGAACGCTTTTCAGAAAGGATGTAATAGAGATGCTAAGAGATCCAACAGAAAGATTGACCTGGATTGATACACTTGCCGTAGCTGCAGCTGCTTTGGCTAGAAGCAAAGCAGGAATGACTGCAAGTCAAATTGCAGAAGACATAGGTAGAACAGAAGCTACAATAAGAAATCATTTGCAAGGAAAAAGTAAGGCCGGTAAACTTGTTCTAGAGACTTACGAAAAGTTCCTAAAAGAGGGAGTAAAACTAGAAGGAGTGGTGTTGCCAGAAGATGTTGAAAAACTCAAAGAAGAGCTAAAGAAAAAGGAAGAAGAAATAAACAAACTCAAAGAAAAGCTGAAAAAAATAGAGGAACTTGTAAAGACTTCAGAGTAGCATATTTTTGCTTTTTCCAGTTAATTTTTAAATCAACAAATTTTTGTAAATTCTAGGATTCTAATATCAAATTTAAAAAGTTAGATTTTTTACATACAACCTTGGTTTATACTAAAATTTATCATGACTGAGTTGACTTATCATCTTGGAACTAGTTCTTCTCAGGTTAAAGTGACTTCTCCTCGCTATCGCAAGGTACTTCCACCAGAATCCATTAGGAGAGGTTGGGAAGTGTGTAGCACAAAAGCTGCACTTCCCTTCGAGCTGGATCACCGCAGCCCCTGACCGCAATGCCTGCGATCTCGCTCCGAGCTTACATTAACTTCGGAGTATAAAAAATTAATTACCTCTAACCTCCCCCACTCCTTAATTCATCTCCGCCCTTACGAACGGAGCCTTCTTAGCGACTGGAGGTAAAAACAACGCAGAAGTTGAAATAAGGTTTAAAAATTTAATCTTAAAGTGTAGTTTAAAATAAAAAGTCAAATGTCAGTTCGCTTTGCGAAATGTACAAAAATGCTTGTTACACGCGATTCACGATATTTAAATTGAGATATGTTTTAAAAACAGATGAGAAAAGGCACACTTTATCTTTTACGGGAAGTTTTAAACCTTTAAACTTATATTCTTAGCAAGTAACTAGCAACCTAATGCTAAGACTCTGTTTACTAGCATTACTATCAAATTCAAGCATAATGGCTTTAGCCATAACTATACCTCTTTTGGTTGAAAAAATTGGATTAAGTTATGCAATTCTTGGATTGATTGGTTTTTCATACGGTCTCTTTAGTGTAATATCCTATTATTTCTTTGGCAAGCTATCTGATAGCTTAGGAAAAAGAAAAATATTTTTGATAGTGGGTTTTCTTTTATCTGCAGTGTCATTTTTTCTGCATGTTTTTGCAAGAGATTCAATAAGCCTAATATTGGTCAGAGCTTTTTCTGGATTAACTGTTGGAATTTTCTCGTTCCCATTAATAGCCTATGCTCATGACAATTTCGGTAGCAAAGGAGTTAGCTGGGTTTCTGCTTTCTCTTCTTTGGGTTGGGCTGTAGGAAGTTTAATTGTCGGACTTATAAAATACTTTAATGAGATTTTCATTCTATCAGCAGTTTCATTCCTGATAGCATTTTTGTTAACTATAAATATAAAAGATAGCAAGGTTAAGCCCCTTTCAGTATCAATTTTTCCTAAGAAACTCATAAAAAAGAATATTGCGTTATATTCCCTCTACTTTGCAAGACATGTTGGAGCTTGTTCGATTTGGATAATATTTCCAATATACTTGCTGAGTTTAGGTGCAAATATGCTTGTTTTGGGTATAATTTATGCCATGAATCCTTTAACGCAAACTTTCGCAATGCTATCAATACCTAAAATTAAGTTAAAAATGAGCACAAAAAGTATGATTAGATTGGGTATAATGTTATCCTTTATAACCTTTTTAATATACTACTTGTCTGTCCATTACATATCTATAATTCCTGCCCAATTCATTTTGGGTATAGCCTGGGCGTTTCTGTATGTTGGTTCCTTACTTTATCTTCTTGAGAGAAATATAGAAAAAGCCACATCTACTGGTTTGTTGGGATCTACAATAAGTTTATCAAATATGTTTGGAGTTTTAATCGGTGGTATGCTAGCTACATATAGTTTAAAGTTACCAATGATTTTTGCATGTGCATTGTGCCTAGTTTCAATGGCAATATCATCTAAGCTTTAATTTTTCCTTTTCTTTTACTTCCTCAAGTGCATTTAATAAATCTTCAGCTAGTTTTGTTAATTTTGGTGTTTTTTTGCCGTAAATGTAATCAAATTCAATTAGTCCAAATTTTTCAAGCTTGTGTAATCTCACGTAAAGAGTAGAATATGGAATCTTTAGAGATCTAGCCATTTCAGCTATGCTAACCTTTTTCCTGGAAATAAAATTTATTATTTCAATATTTTTCAAAAATTCTCTAATACTTCTCCTCATTTCTTTAATAACTCCTTTATTTTTTCGCTCAAAATTTTTGAAACGCTGATTTTGCTTACTTGCTTCTCTATCGTATCTGTGGCAATTACTTCAGATATCCCACTTAAATACAATTTGTTTAGTGCATTAGATACAAGAACAGCATGAACACAAGCAGCATAAATTTGCTTTGCCCCAGAATTCAGCAAAACTTTTGCGGCTTCAACTAGGGTGCCACCAGTTGAAATTATATCGTCCACAAGAACGACGCTTTTATCCTTTACATCCAACGCTTTAGGCTTTACTTCAACCTTCTCAGCATTTATTCTCTTTTTCTCAAGGTAATCGTACTCGCATCCAGCGACCTTGGCAGCAACTTTAACTCTTTCTAGAGATCCAAAATCTGGAGATATCATTATCACGTCTTTATTTTTGAAGTACTCTCCGATTAAAGGCATTGCATCAACATGTATAAGTTTTTTAAAGTACGAAGCTGCCACATTGCTATGAATATTTACCGTAATCACATTTTTAGCAAAATCTTCAAGTATTTTTGCAACAATTCTTATGCTAATTGCTTCTCCTTTTAAAAACTCCTTGTCTTGCCTTGAATAACCCATATAAGGTACAACCAAAATTGGCTCAAGAGAAGATAGTGCATCCAACAATAAAAGAAGATAAACCAAGTCATCGTTCGATGTAATTCCCTGCACAACTATAACTGGTTCCTTAACATCTTCAACCCTTACATATAGCTCACCATCAGGAAATCTCTTAAAAGTAGTTTTTGCAATTCTAGCTTCAAGCTCGTTAGCAATTTTAAAAGATAACTGCGGATTACTAGGGCCTGCTACAACATACATACATTGTTTTATTTTCAACTAAAATTTAAGAAATTTTGCAAAGTTTCTAAATCATCACTTTTTAAGTCATTTTCTGGTGAGAACAAGCAGCAAGGTTCTTGGGCTAAATAATCTCCAAATACGGCATAAGCCCTAGCTCTCGATCCGCCACAAACGTACTTGAACGGGCACCTGCCGCACTTGCCTCTTAGTTTTTCAGGATCCCTTAAGTTTTTGAAAATCTCGGATTTTTCATAAATTTCCCTAATACTAGATTCTCTTACGTTTCCTGCAACCAAAGGAAGAAATCCACTTGGATAAACTTCACCTACATGGCTTATGAAAAACATACCTCTCCCATCAGTTACTCCAAACATTCTTTTTATGTCTCCTAAATCTTCAGAACTTTTCCTTTCTCTAAAACTATCAAACTTAGTCATTTTCATAAGCTCATAGTAAAGCTCTCCTGGCTTAATTCTGTAAATTCCAGCCTTTCTCATTATTTCAATTCTTCTTAAATGTGTAGCTGCAGAACTTTTAACTTTGATAGGTAACCTTACTGATACATCATACAACCAGTTTAGAATATCTTCAAACTCCCTAGCATTAGGCATTAGGCTAACGTCGGCTCTTCCAGTTGGAACCAAAAAGAAAACGTCCCAGAATTTCACCTCTTTTTTTATACACAACTTTAAAATATTTGGCAGATCAAAAATATTTTCTTTTGTAACTGTAGTGTTTACCTGAATCGGAATTTCAAGATCTTTACATAGTTCAATTATTTTAAGCGCCAAGTCGTAGGTACCTTTCACTCCTCTAAAACTATCATGTAATTTAGCTGTGCTACCATCCAAACTTATAGCTGCTCTTGAAATTCCTGCATTCTTTATTTCTTCAAGTTTCTCCTTGGTTGCTAATTTTGTTGTGCTAAAAGCTATAGCTACCCTCATTCCAAATTTGTTTATTAGTTCAATAATGTCAATTAGATCTTCTCTCATCAGTGGGTCTCCCCCTGTGATTACTATTATTGGCTTTACACCCCATTTGGCCAAATCTCTGAGAGTATCCCTACACTCGTCAACTGAAAGCTCGTTTGGATTTCTATATTTCTGAGCTTTGGCTCTACAATGCTTGCAAGCCAACAGACAAGCTCTCGTCAGTTCCCAAAAGATTATGTACGGTTTTTCGAATACACCAATCTTCACAGACAGAGTTTTTAAAAATGCAATTTAATTAACTTTCCGTAAGTTTCATTTTAAAGATTAAAACATCTGCAGTAGACATGCTAAAAATGTAAAAATAATTTTGCAAAATAAAACTATAATTTTTTAATATTATAATTTTTATTATAATTTTTATATTAAAAAATTTCTAAATTTAAAACTGCAAGAAATCTTGGACGCTTACATTTGTAAAATAAAAAGCAATAAAAACAGTTCAGTTGTTAGATCATAACAGTCATGGTTGACCTAAAAGCTTTTATCGAGGTCATAAAACCCAAACAAACAACGCTTTTGATGGTAACTTGCGTTATAACGTACCTAGTTGGTGCTAGATGTTCAATAGACCCAGTACACTTCCTGATCTCCAGTTTTTCAGTTTTCCTTGCAGTAGCTGGTACCACCGCATTGAACATGTGGTTGGATAAGGACATAGATGCAGTAATGGAAAGGACAAAATTCAGACCCCTTCCAACTGGAAGACTAAGCGAAAAAGTATGTGCCGTATACGGTTTATCCCTCTTCTCAATAGGATTTATCCTGGGATTTATCAAAATTAACGCCTTGTTCTCGTTTATACTAGCATTAGGTTTATTTTTTGACATAATAATATACACAGTTTTGCTTAAAAGAAGAAGTTCTTATTCAATTGTTCTTGGTGGATTTGCTGGAGCAATGCCTGCACTTGCAGGATGGGTTGCATCAACTGGTACAATTGGTCTTCCAGGATTGATTATGGCTGCAATAGTTCTCCTCTGGATTCCAGCTCATATATGGTACTTGACGATGTACTTTGAAGATGATTATAGAATCGCAGGAATCCCGATGTTACCATTAATAATTGGAATGGAAAGAACCTCATGGATAATTGTAGGTAGTACAAGTGTTATGCTACTCCTAACCACAGCATTATACTTAGTTTACTCGTTCACGGCGATATACTTAATGTCTATAGGTTTTATGGCGTACTTCCTTTATAAAACAGTACTGTTTGCAAAAAAGCCCAGCAGAATTAAAGCTAAAAGAATGTACAAACTAGCAAGCTGGACCTTAGCAGGAGTTTTCATCTCAGCACTCCTAGGTTCTATGAGATTAACATAGTTATCAAATTAAATGAGTAAATGATTTAGCTAGATTCTTAAACAGATTTAGAATGAAAGGATTAATCTTACTTGCACACGGAAGTAAAGCTGGAGAATATGCAAAGGTAATTGAGGAGCACAAAAATAGATTAGAGAAATTTGGAATTTTTGATGAAGTAAAAATAGCTTACCTAGAATCCGAACCAAGTTTAGCAGAGATTGTAAAATCCTGCAAATCCACTATTATATACATAGTACCCCTCTTCATCTCCTATGGAATGCATACTTTAGAGCAAATACCAAGAATTGTCAATGAAATTAAAAGCAAAAATGAAAACAAAAAGATTCTGCTGTGCGAACCAATAGGAACTGATCCTCTTATAACATACGCAATTTTAAACAAGGTTTTTAATAAACTTTGATAGAGTCAGTTTTAAAGTTGCTGAGGTGTTTTGTTGTGAGCAAGAAAATTCTGATAAAAAAGCAAAGAATTGATGATGAGCCAATGGTTATTTTTGATGGAAAAAAAGCAAAAATTATCGTAGATGCTGATCTTAAGGACATTCTTCAATTTCTGGACGAATTAGGCTATGAAAAAATAGAATATGAAGGATTTAAAGATCAAGAAATACCAAAAAGAAAACCAATATCACTAAAATCAATTCTGAAGAGAGTTAAAAGCAAGTGCAATGAATGCGGCGCAATTGGAATTTATGTAGGCTTTGTAAAA
This sequence comes from uncultured archaeon, assembly GCA_964498465.1. GTDB lineage: Archaea > Halobacteriota > Archaeoglobi > Archaeoglobales > Archaeoglobaceae > CAZCHG01. The sequence continues at coordinate 7,372 of CAZCHG010000043.1, forward strand.
GGTATGAACAGAGGAAAAAAAGTTTTAAAGTTAGAATTTGAAAAAACTAGAAATAATTACGACAACAAGATTAAAGAAATAGAAAAAAAGCTACTGAATTATCCAGGAGTTGTTAAAGCTTTTGTTTATCATAATACTGGGGTTTTAAGGCCAGGAGATGATATAATGTACATCGTAGTTATGTGTAAGCATAGAAAAGATGTGTGGAAGCCTCTAAAAGTAGGAGTAGAGTTGGCAAAAACGAGCTTACCTCTGAAAATGATAGAAACTTATGAGAATGGTGAAGTTAGAATCGTAACTCACTAATCTTTCAGTTAGATTTTTTAGCTTTCGAGGAATTTCTGGCTTCCATCACAAAAATTTGAAAGTTTTAAAGGAAACAACGTATAAAGGAGCCAACTAAGTAATATAAAAACGTGCTGTAAGCTTCAATTAAGAAGATCTTTGTCACAGTTCTTGAATCCTTTCCTTTGAAAAAGTCCCACGGTTTTGTACCTTTTAGCATCAATGCAAGTTCAACTGGTCCAAAAACAGCATATACAATTAAAGCCAAGGTGATTGCAGTCTTAAATCCTAATAACATTGTTAAAATGTATCCTAAAGGTAGATATCCGAACAATCTTTCCAATATACCTGCTATTGCATGATATTTAGGTATTTTAACGCTCAATTTCTCATAATAACTAAGTATTTTCCTTATGAAAACTATATCCACAAAAGGTAGCTGAAATATTAAAATTTTCAACTAAAACACCTGTTATACAATTCTTAGCCAAGATTTCAGAATTTCAAAGCCAATGCAGGTATTGGCCTCATTCATGCCAAAGAATATGGCTTAAGTTTACTTAATCGTACTTTAAATTCTGTGAAAAATACAAGCAATGATTTTATAAAGGTTGGTAAAAAATTAGCTAGGCATACAAGTTGATCCCACCAAAATTAAAATAATAAATATGAGCGGTATTAAAACGCTTATAGGACCGGTTTTATGCATTATTGCTGGTATTCTAATACTCCTAGTAGGTATTTTTAGCGTTTATATAACTTTAACAAGTTTTGAGGAAATTCTAGCGTTATTGTCCAAATTCTTACCGAGCGAAATAGTAGAATACTGGAGGAAAGTTGGACCAACGCCATTAGCTGCATGGTACATGATTTTTGGTTGCGCATTTGGAATTTTCGTTATTTTATTCGGAATATTTGGTCTAACAAACAAATATAGAACACTATCTGGAATTTTAGCCGCATCTTTCTCCATATTAAGCTTTTTTGGCGGGGGAGGACTTCTTATAGGATTAATACTCGGAATAATTGGAGGAATACTAACAGTTTTGCTTAAAGATTAGTGATAGTTTATATCAAATTAAAAATTGCTGAATTCTTGAAAATGACAGTAAAAGCTGAATTTATGTTGATTAATTTAGGCTAAAGCATCTATGAGCTGTCCCACACTGAAGTGCGGAACTTTTCTCGTTCCACCGCCTTTACGGCAAAGCTTCATGCGGGAGTTCAGGGCTGGCTCACAACAGCCCCATCCCATCGGACTCTTTACCCGATGGGCTATTTGCCTTACCTCTCTGCTCTAAAACATTTAGAGCGTCATCGGAAACTTTCCATCTTTTTGTGGAAATTCAGAGTATTTAAAACTACCAACAACTCCTCCGCCATCCCCTTGCGTATCCTGTTTTGAAAAGCGAGGTTTTGCAAGCAACATTTCTATAAAAATTTATAAAAATTTAATGAAAATATTAAAAACAAATTAAGTTTATTTTTCCTTATGAAAGAGTGTTTGAAAATTTTGTTTGAAAGAGTATCAATTAGAAAATTCAAGCCAGATCCAATCCCCGATGAAATCATATTAGAGATCCTGAAAGCTGGAAATGCTGCCCCATCAGCAGGAAATCTCCAGGCAAGAGATTTCGTCGTGGTTAAAGATAAACTAAAGAAAGAAAAGTTAGCCAGAGCAGCTTTAAACCAGATGTTTATTGCCGAAGCTCCAGTAGTGGTAGTGGTTTGTGCAAATTATCCAAGAAGTGTAAAAGTTTACGGTGAAAGAGGGAAGTTCTACGCAGAACAAGATGCTGCTGCGGCAATTGAAAACATATTGCTAGCTGTACATGCGCTAGGCTTAGGGGCCGTTTGGGTCGGTGCATTTAGTGAGCCAGAAGTGGCTGGTATTTTAGAGTTGCCAGCCTATGTAAGACCAATAGCGATAATTCCAATAGGATATCCCGCAGAAAAACCACCTGTTAGGAGCAGATATCCAATTACGATGTTAACTCATTGGGAAAAGTGGTAGTTTTAAAGTTTTATTAATAATATTTCTTTAGATTTTTGCTTATTTTTGAGCCCTGAGCTAAAAATTTAAAATTTTACATCAAAATGTGTTAAAGATAGTGTACATGGATTATTAACATGTATCAAAAGGCAGAATTTCTCCATTTTTACTTGGTTTCATGACAAAATTTGTACAGAAGTTAAGAGCTAGTCTATAGCAATTCTATCTGCTTCTCCTTTTAAGAGGTCAAACTTGTTTACTCTTCCCTTCAACGCGATGCTATATTGAGAGTATTTCAATTTTTGAGTTTTATTTTTGCACAAACTTGTGAAAAACATTTAAATGAGATTTGCTTGTGCTAGGTGTGTAAACTAGAATTTCGATAGCAAAAAATATTACCTTTGCGTCATGAATCAGCGAAAATATACCACTTTATCACCAAGAACTAGGAATATAATGATGAACAAGAGTTGTGCACTTAAAAATTCATGAGACCGCATTTAAAACTTGAAAAATTTCTCTGCATGACTGATTTCAAGAAAACTTTCGATGTTGTGGAGAAAAGAGATACTAAGGGTTCAAAAGTGTAGAAATATTTGTAGAATAGAGTACCTTCTCAGAGGGCTTTTCAAGAGTAAACTCTCCAGAAGTAGGAGACATATAAGGATTAGAGACATCCTGTTTCTCCATACGTCAGTGTTAAGAGTAGAACGGTAACAGACCAGTTAATTAAGCTGCAAGTTTTTAAGTTAAAAAACAAATTTCATCTGCGGTTAGAATGCTCGAAACGCAATCTTACAGGGTGCTGGAGAAGTTCAGGAAAAGTGTGCTCGATGCACTTGGAGAAAAAGTTTACTCGATAATAGTTTATGGCTCTGTTGCAAGGGGCACAGCTAAAAAGAATAGCGATATAGATATTCTTGTGATTGGAAAGGATAAAAAAGACTGGGAAACTGTTTCAAAAATAGCCTATGGAATAGATTTTGAGAACGAATTCAGAACATTCATAACCACACTTTTCCTGACAGAAGATGAATTTAAGCGCAGGTTAAAGGCTGGAGATCCCTTTCTTCACAACGTGCTTAAAGAAGGTATTGTGCTCTATGACTTTGGGCTCTATAAAAAACTAGTAACACGAAATCTTAGATTTTAAACATTTAACAACCTTTTTATCTCTTCAATAAAAGTTTCAGCACTTTTAATCAAATCTCCAACCTCATCCCTTCCAAACACAGCATACACTTCATAATCTCCTTTCTGTCTCATGTCAAAGGCTTTTCTAAGCATATCTGCAAATTCAGCTTTTACCACTCCTTCTTTTACAAGCTCGCTGAAAAGCGTTATAGTTCCTCTACGGGTCTTCGGTATTAAATTCTTGCTAAAAAGCAAAGCCTTTGCAACATGAAACATCGCATAATATGCCCTTGAAACCGCATCTTCCAGCTCATTATTCTCAAGGAGTATCCTTGCAGAGTTTAAAGCTTTCTCAGCCCTTTTAAGCGATGCCTTTACAAATTTTTCTGAACTCTTCGTTTCCATAAAGCAAAACACCTTCTTTCAGCACGTTGTAAAGAAAAGGGGAGCCAAGTTTCATGTATTCCTTGAACTCTTTTTCATCCATTATAAAAAGCGAGGTGAGGGTTGAGTGTTTCAGATCTATCCTCGTTCTTATCCTCGATATTCTGTCATAAACCTCTCTTCCTTTGTTTTTAACAAGTACAAAGATGTCGATGTCGCTATCTCTATTCTCTTCTCTTCTTGCTACCGAACCATAGAGTATTATAGCCTCTATTTCGCCTCCTAAATTTCTTAAAAGTTCTTCCTTGAGCTCTGTCGCAACGCTCCTGTAATCCATAAACATTAATCCACCCTCAAGCTTAAAATATTTTGTTTAAGTTAAGGAAAAATAAGAAATTTTATTTCATTGTCCATTCTGCAAACTTCAGCCATCGCATACAAATACAAAAAATCCAGAAATGCCAGAAAGTAAATTTTGAGGTTTTTGCAAAAAGTTAGCTTTATTGATGTAGACTA
>CAZCHG010000044.1:0-11040 GCA_964498465.1 uncultured archaeon
AAAAATTTAAAAAATAGAATATATAAATTTTCTTACTTAAAATAAAAAAAATAAATAAAAATTTTACTTACCAGATTTTTCCTTAACTAACTCAGGAGTGCTATGGCATTGCCAACAAAGTGGTTCAACACCCATGTACTCGTGACATTTTGTACAGAATTTATCTGCCGAAGTATGACACTTGAAGCATTCTTCCAGTGTTGTATTGAAAACACCGTTTTCCGTTTTTTCGATAGCTATTCCGTACCTTACATTAAGTTCTCTCCATCTTTCAAGCAAATCCATGTGATTTACTAGCATCCATTCCTTATCCTTAACACACTTTTTACCAAGGGGTTTCTCCAACTTTGGTATTATATCTTCTGGCTTTGCTTTCGTAGCATAATTGTAAATTAAAGGAGATGGTAGCAAGATCAATAAAATAATTATTCCTGGTATTATATATCTCTTATCATACACTATTCTTCACCTCTTTTTAATGGATTTCCACGTAGATCAGTCGTTCTTTCCTTTTCTCCTTTCATTACTAGTGCATTTCCTACTAATTCCATCATTCCTCCTATTTCTACTGGCAATTTCCAATAGTGCATTAAGTGTGGAAATGCTGCTCTATCTATTGCGCAAAGTGTGCATAGGAAGTTTACACCGTACTTTTCATGGACATACTTAACTGCCATTGCTCTTGGCATACCGCCTCTCATTCTTAGTTCCATTACCTCATCAGCTAAGTTTCCTGCACCAGATGCACAGCAGTAGGTATATTCCCTAATGGTGTGTCTTGGCATTTCATAGAAGTAGTTACAGACATGTCTAATTACATACCTTGGCTCCTCAAGTAAACCTACTGCCCTAGCAGGATTGCAAGAATCGTGCAGTGTAACTTTCCAGTGATCATTTCTGCTTGGGTCAAGTTTAAGCTTGTTGTGCTTAATTAAGTCTGCGACAAATTCTGCTATATGTATCATTTTAGTACTTGCAGCATGCTCAAACACAGTTCCTGTTATTGGATTTTCTGGAGTTTCCAAGTTCTTTGGAATCTCATTCATTGTAGCCATGTATTGGTGCTTGTCTCTCCACATGTGTCCACATTCTCCGCCAAGTATCCACTTAACTCCTAGCCTCTCAGCCTCTTGGTATATCTTTGAGTTCAGCTTTTGAGCCAAGTCGTACGATATGAACGTTCCAAAGTTTCCTCCTTCTCCAGCATACGTACTCCAAGTGTAATCCAATTCTATCTCGTGAAACAACATTAAATATCCCATTAAGGTGTACCAGTGTGGTGTAGCGAAGTAGTCTCCTGAAGGTGCAACGAACAAAACTTCAGCTCCTTTCTTGTTAATTGGCACTTCAATTTCTATACCAGTTAACTCCTTAATGTCCTCAGCTGCAGATTGTAGCGATCCTACCATTCCTCCTGGTGCCAGTCCTAAGTGGTTTCCACTTCTGTGGCAAGCTGCTATAGAAATTAAACTGAATCTATGAACAACCCCTATTGATGTCAGTAAATCTCTTGCCCACAAATCTATTTCTGCAGTATCAATTCCATACGGGCAGAATACTGAGCACCTTCTACATTGAGAGCACTGATACAAATAGTAATAAAGTTCCTTTATGACATCCTCAGTTAGATCTCTAGCCCCTGCCCACTTACCAAAGAGTTTTCCAGAAATCGTGAAATATCTTCTGTAAACGGATCTAACTAGCTCTGCTCTTCCAACTGGCATGTTCTTTGGATCTCCGGTTCCAATGTAGTAGTGACACTTATCTGCACAAGCTCCACATCTTACACAAATGTCTAAGTACAGCTTGAAGGACCTGTTCTTCTTAAGTAATTCCTCAAACTTTTTAAGAAATATTTCTTTCCAATTCTCCGGTAATTTCCAGTCAGGTTGAGTTGGATCCCAATCTCTTGGAAAAGGTAATTCTAATTCTTCCATGTCACTGGGTCTTGCGGCATAATGGTAAAATCCTGGTTTAAAATCCTTTTCAGTGACAGGTTTAAGAAAACCTTTCCAGCTAGAAGGATACCAAGGCTTTACCTTTCTTAATTCTTCTGGAGGGATTTTAACTTCCTCAGCCATCAAAAATCACCTCCAAAAATTAGATTTCAGGTTTAATCTTATATCCTCTTTTAGCAATCTCATCAAGCTGATCTTTGTACCTCTCGTAGTATTTCTCCCAGGTCATTTTTGTGTAAGGCACATTCCATGGATTTACCCATCTCTTCGCTCTTGGATTGTTTGGTAAAACTCTTGTTGGACTTAAGAATATTCCTATCGCATGTACAAGCTTGCTGAATGGGAAGTAAGCTATAGTTATGCAAGCTAAGGAAAAGTGTAACAGGAATAACCAATGTACATCTGGTACTACAGGATGTAATGTAGCTAATCCTATAGCCAGCTCTTTTACTCCAGTAAGTGGGATTTTCTCAATGTATCTCATCCATAGGCCCGTAATAACTATTCCTATAAGCAAGAGTAAGATCAAGTAGTCTGATGGTAATGAAATTGATCTTTCTCTTGCAAGAAAGATCCTTCTTCCTAGAAGGAACAGTAATCCTACAAGCAATGTTATTCCAGTTATGTATAAGGCTGGTACCACTGCTTTTTGTGCTTCTAAATCACACAGTGCTAAAACCCAGCCAGGCACAGGTTCCAAGAAGAATCTCAAGTGTCTAAGCAAAACTATTAACAGTGACCAGTGAAACATCATTGCAAATAACCATAACCATCTCGTGTCTCTATGCGCTTGCTCTGGGAAGTAGACATATCTTGTATTTCTGAATAAACTCCTGAAGAAGAATATTTCTGTAATCATTCTTAAAACTGTTTCCCATTTGTTATATGGACAATCCAATCTGTCCCAGAAGGTTCTTTTTATACCTGGAATCGTTTTCTGTTGACCGCAAGTAGTAGTTATCTTAAGCGGCACTGGGCTACTTGCCCATGAGTACAGCCTGTAAATTATTCCTACAATAAATATTATAAAACAAGTATAAGGTAAAATCACCTCCAAAAAGAAATTCTTCACGCCTTTGCCACCTCCTTAGTTTCTATTTTTCTTGGAATTAAACTAAATATTTTTAATCCTACTAAGTATGCAAGGAAGATCAATGCAAATATTCCTATTACCTCTGCACTTTCTACCCAGCTTGGCACATAAGCTGCTCCGAATTCAAATGGTGGCTCATGTTCCATGACCATTCCCGGTAAAATCTCCTTAGGATATGCTAATCCTGGTACAATTAATATATATCTCTCAGCATAGACTCCACCTGCAACTAATAGACCAGCAAGAGATATCCATGCTGGAGAGGTCTTCGTTTTTGGATTGACGAGAATTATTGCTGGAAGAACTAGACCTAATCCAAAGTCCAATGCCCAGAATACAAATGAGAATGGATACTTCGATGAGAACAAAAGCATGTTTAAGGCTTCTCTGTGTGCTGGAACATAACCAAGAGTTAAGTATTCTACCGCAAAGCAATACATTATTGCAAATACCATTCCTAACATAATCTTTGCTAATCCTCTTATCAATCTTTCATCTACTTCTTGTCCAATTGCTCTAAATGTCAAAATCAAAACTGGTATTATTATACCAATTCCGCTTGCTATCGCTGAAATTATGAACAGTGGAGGTGTTAACGGAGAGTGCCAAAGATCTACTGAATATATGAAACCTATGATAGCTCCAGTACCGCTGTGAACAAAGATAGCCCATACCACTGCTATTACTGCTAAAACTTTTACCAATCTCTCCCAGTTTTCAAACTGAGCTATGAGATATACTATACATATTAGTAAATAGCTTGTATAGAGAAATGCGTTCCATGCAAATATCGACGTTAGGTTGAAGTATCTTACTACATTTATTCCATGTTCAATTCTTCCAATGTCTATAAAGATTGATAGCAAAGCTCCAATTATCATTAAAGCTGCTAAATACGCTGCAATTCTTGAAAGAGGTTTGTACTCTTCTGCCCCAAATACTCCTGCTAAGGCTGAAATTATAAGCGAACCTGCACTAGCTCCAATTAGGTAAACGACGTTGGCAATCATTAATCCCCATGTAACTTGGTTAGATAACCCTGTCATTATTTTTCCATTGACAAACTCTAGCCAAAATGCGTAAGCTCCGAGTAAAACGAGTGCTAGTAATATGAAGAATAAACCAAAGAAGGCTGCACTTTCTCCTTTTATTTTCTCAAATTCATAATAAACAGCCATCTTTTATCACCTTTTATTTTTATAAATTGACATAATACACCTTTGGTTCAGTACCTAACCACTCTTTCAATCTATGGACTCTGGAACTTCTAATTATTTTAGATATCTTTGAATTCGGATCTTTCAAGTTTCCAAAGACTAATGCATCATTTGGACAAGCTTCTACACAAGCAGGTACTGGCTCTTTACCCTCAGTTATGGCCTTATTAATTCTGTGTACACAGAATGTACACTTTTCAACTACACCTTTAGTTCTTCTAGGCACTTCTGGATTTATGTAATCTAACCCCTCCAAGGGTTCTACAAAGTTAAAGTTTCTTGAGTTAAATGGACAAGCCACCATGCAATATCTACAACCGATGCACCTGTGCATGTCTATAAGCACTAACCCATCCTCTCTCTTAAATGATGCTTGTACTAGGCAAACTTGAACACATGGTGGGTTTTCACAGTGATTACACATTATTGGGAAGTAGTATGTTGGAGATCCTTCAAATTCTCTTCTAACCTTTATTATTTTTATCCACTGTGGAGTTATTCTTTTATCTTCAAACTTTGGAACATTATTTTCTCTTCTACAAGCTTCAACACAAGGTGGTTCTACATCTTCCGTACCTTTTTCCTCTATGAGCTTTTTAACACATTCAGTACACTTTTCAACGTCTACAACCATGCCCCAAAGGTACTTGCTGAGCTCTTTTGCTCTTTCTTCTGGTGTCCTTGTAACAGCCCTAGCTATTTTGCCTGAAAGGAGTGCTGAAGTTGCTAATGTTCCAACAACAATTAGAAATTTTCGTCGAGATAATTTATAGATCATAACTCAAACCTCCAGAATCACTTGGCGTTAGATTTTTTATCTTTTTCTTTTTTTTGTTTTAATTCTGATGGATAATATTAAAAGTTTTTGTTTTACAAACCGTAAGCTATTTATTACAAGAAAATTAAATTAAGAAAGAGGTGAGGTCTAATGCCTGAACTAGAGGTTAAAGGAAAGAAGTTAAAATTGGATGAGGATGGATTCCTACAGGATTGGGAAGAATGGGATGAGGACGTTGCTAGAGCTTTAGCAGCAGACACAAGATTCAGCCCAGCCCCAATCGAGCTAACAGAGGACCACTGGGTTGCTATAAGATACTTAAGAGAGTATTTCCTCAAATATGGTGTAGCTCCCCCAATTAGACTATTCGTAAAGGAGATGAAAAAGAGACTGGGTCCAGAGAAGGGCACATTGGAATACATTTACAAGCTCTTCCCACAGGGTCCAGCAAAGGATGCCTGTAGAATTGCAGGATTGCCTAAGCCAACTGGCTGTGTCTAAAGACCTCAACTTTTTTAATTTTCTTAATATCTTTAAACAATTCTAATTTTATTTTATTAGAGTTTTTAAGTTTTAATTTATTTCACCCTTATTATATTATTTTTAAATTATTAACTACTATTAGTCCTGCTTGACTTTTTTGCACTTAAAATAAAGTTTCTCGCAAAATTAGGATAGGATAAAACGTGAATGTGAATGTAATTAGCCAGCGTGTTTTTTAAAATTATTCCATCATAACTGTCCAAAATTCCTTTTCCCCTTTCTACCTTAAATGCAAAATTCAACTTTCCTTTAATTTCAGTTACTTTTGAATAATGAAACTCATGACCGAGAATTTGATCCCCCTTATGGCTAATTATATTATCATTAATAACTTTATAAATAGAGTAACCTAAAGCCTGAAATCTTCTAAACATTTCAGTTTTAATTGGAAGAAAACCAACCATTTCGTATTCACTGCCATCCAAAGTTTTTAAAGTCTCACCTAGATACATTAAACCTCCGCACTCAGCATAAACTGGCTTTCCGGACTCACAAAATTCATAAATTCTTTCCCTAAGTTTTTCATTTTTTTCTAACTCACGTGCAAAAATTTCAGGAAAACCTCCTCCTATATAAAGAGCGTCCACTTCAGGAAGCTTTCTGTCATTAATAGAGTCGATATAATAGATTTTAGCGCCACAAGCAACTAACGCATCAATGTTATCTTGGTAATAAAATGTGAATACTCTATCTCTAAAAATTCCTAGCTTTACACTAGTTATATCTGATTTTTTCCTGAATATTTCATTTTCCTCGACAATTTCGATGTCCGGAGCTTTGTAAGCAATTTCTATTATTTTATCAACATCTACATATTTTTCTACAACTTCTGCAAGTTTATCAAATAGTTCTAAAAATTCATCCCTTTCAAAAGCTGGAATTAACCCCAAATGCCTATCAGGAATCACTATATCACCTCTCCTAGGTATCACTCCCAGAACTTTCATCTTTGCCAAACTTTCAACGGCTGTTTTAGCTTTTCTAGCATGTCTTTCATTTCCCACTCTATTCAGTATTACACCTGCAATTTGTACATTTGGATCAAAGATCCTGTATCCCAAAAGAAAAGGTGCCGCCGTTCTAGACATTCTTTCCACATTTGCTACAAGTATCACTGGACATTTTAGAATTTTGCTTATTTCAGCTGTGCTACCTTTTTCATCCACAGCATTGTGAGAATCATACAAACCCATTGTTCCTTCAATGACCGCTATGTCAGCTCCTCTAAAACCTCTCTCAAAAGCTTCAATTATGTCTCTTTTTTTCATCATAAAGCTATCCAAATTCCTAGATGGTCTTCCCGTTGCAAAAAAGTGAAAGCTAGGATCTATAAAATCAGGACCTACCTTATAAGGTTGTACTGTATAGCCTCTGTTGGTTAACGCTCTCATTAAACCTATGGATACAAGTGTCTTTCCCACTCTGCTACTAGTTCCAGCTATAAGTATTCGCGGATAACTCACAATAAAAATTAAATACGTTATAAAAGAAAAAAATTTCGAACAATTAAAAAATCAATTAAATAAAAATTTAAAAATTTTTAAAAATTATTATATTACTTTTCACCAAGTTGTTTCTTAATTTCCTCTATTCTAGCATTTATATCTTCCAATTCCTTTTCTATTAACTCTTTTTCTCTTTCCAAAGCCTTCTTTTCCTCTTCTAAATAACTTAGTTCCTCCTCCAAGCTCACTGGAAATGGTGGGTAAAACATGTAGTACCATGGGTAAAAAAACGGTGGATACCAGTAAGGTGTTCTTCTGTAAACCATTTCACCACCACCAGTATGGCCAGTACCACCAATACCAGTAGAACCATGGACCCCAAGGCATGTATGGCCAGTATGCAAATCTAAGCCATCCTGGTAATCCCGTTAACCAAAACATCCATCGCCAGCCTCTTCCTCTGCCCCACCACCACCAGGGCAACACTTACCACCACCAAGGTGGCCTATATCTCCACCAGAAAAACCTTCCAAACCAAGGCCATGCAAAGAATCTAAATCTCCACCAAAATCTCCCAGGTATTGGATTCATGAACCCTGGAACTGGATATCCTGCACAAAATCCAGCAGCTCTACCAGTCATCGGACCTAAACCTAAAGGACCAGTCCCATCTCCCCAAGGCATACTACTTCTCACCTCCTTTCCTTTTTACATTATCTCTTAAAGCATAACAACCTCCACCAATCCTTATAGCATAACCCTTAACCAGTGCAAGCGCGACTTTTCGTCTAGCGTTCTTTAAATCATTCCAAAGTGTTTTTCTTGATACACCCATCAGTGCTGCAGCTTCTTCTTGGGTATAACCTTCCAAATCAACAAGTCTAAGTGCCTCAAGTTCCTCATATGTGAGATTTACTGTGTAAGGGATTGGACCTGGTACTCCAAATGGATGAAAGTACTCTACTGGAGGTATCTCTGTAATCCAGCGAGGTCCTCGTTTCCTGCCTCTTCGCCTCATATTACACAATAGCGCATAATATTATAAATTTTTTGGGAGAGAGTTAGGATTTATCTAATTTAAAAACTAACTCCTTAAAAATTTTAATTTTTACAAAAATTAATCTTTTTTAAGTATTTTCTCGAAATCCGGTCTTTTTGTGGCTTTTTCATAAAACTCTATCATTCTTCTTATCATTTCAACTTCCCTTTCTTTTTCCATAACTCTTAATCTATATATATGCTCCCTGCAGGCCATATACTTATCAAAAGCTATACATGCGATTCTGTCTATTATTTGATTTAATTTTATATATTCATCCTTAGATAAATCTGGAAACTCTTTCAGAAAAAGGTTCTTTAGATACAATATTAATCCAATACTATCCCCTGGCGAAAGTTTTCTATCAGTTGCCAGAAATCTCATTAAATCATCAACAGTTTCATCAATATCTCCTAGTTCTCCTCCATTGTACACTTCAACAATTCTACTCAATATTTTTGATGTACAATTTCTTATGTAGTAATCTATCTCCTTAACTCTTGGTCTTATAGGATAATGTTCCCATATTTTTTCTTCCCACTCCTCTAACATTCTCTTTTTAACGTCTTCACTTAGTAACATAGTTTTAAATTAAGAACGTTTTTAGAAAAAAGTTTTGCTTGCAATTTACATAGATTAGATTCAATGAGAATTAATTTACTGGCTATTTTTTATAGCGTCCCAATTCTACTTGTTAAAATTTTGTCATATTTTTTATTTATATCTGCATTAAGCTTTTCAAATAAGTTAGATCCATGAGCATCTATGCAAACTAAACAAGGTCCAAAATTCTCTACCTCCAACTCCCATACCGCCTCTGGCATGCCCAATTCTGGCCAATAAATGTTTCTCACTTTTTTTACATATTTTGCTGCAAGAGAACCTGCTCCCCCAGGAAATACCAAATAAGCACATTTATTTCTTATTTTCTCAGTAAACTTAATACCAAGCTCACCTTTTCCGATAAATATTGCGCAATCTAGGAAATCAACAAAATTTACTATTAAATTTTCCATTCTTGATGTTGTTGTGGGACCTGCTGAAATAACTTTCCAATATTCACCGTCTTTTACGGCCAAAGGTCCGCAGTGATAAAATACCTGATAATTAAAATCAAATGGAGGGTGTTCCTTATTTTTTAACAAGTTTAAAAGTTTTTTGTAGGCTTGATCTCTTATTGTTAAAATTTTTCCAGTTATGTAAACAAAATCTCCGACTTTCAACAGATTAAGGTAATCCCTCGTTAAAGGTGTATGTATTTTATGCTCTCCCATCTACTTTACCTCCAAATTATTCACACAATCACAGCTGATGCTTTTCTATGGACCCAACATTGTATGTTAACTGCTACTGGTAAAGATGCTGTATGACAGTAATTTGTTTCAATTAAGACCGCCAAAGCTGTCCAATTTCCTCCTAAACCCATAGGACCTATACCTAGCTCGTTTATTTTGTCTCTAATTTTTATTTCAAATGGGGTCATTTTATTGACATTTCTTAATAATGCTTCCTTTGCCAATCTTGCAGCGCCATCAAAACTAGACCCTATACCTACTCCAATGATTATCGGAGGGCAAGGTTTTCCTCCTGCAAGCATAACTGTTTCAAGTATAAATTCAAAAATTTTCTCCGGATCCGGCCGAAGCATTTTTAATCTTGACACATTTTCGCTTCCAGCTCCCTTGGATATAACTGATATCCTCAGTTTATCCCCCTCAACTATTTTTGTGTAAAAAACCGGAATTCCTATTCCCGTATTATCTCCAGAATTTATTCTAGAGATGGGGTCCACTGCATTTGGTCTTAATGGTATTTCTTTTGTGGCGATTCTCACACCTTCTGTGATTGCATCATATATGTCAAAATCTAAGCTTAAATTTCTTCCAATCTCTAAAAAGAAAATAGGTATACCTGTATCTTGACATATTGGGACCTTTCTAGCCTTAGATACATCCACAGCTTCCAAAATCATCTCCAAAGTTTTCTTACCAATAGCAGAAGTTTCAGTTTCATAAGCTAATTTTAGAAGATTTAAAACATCCTCTCCTAGCTCAGTTTGAGATTTCTTTAATAAATTTACAACAGCTCTTTTCACCTTATGTTTAGTTATCATATCTAATCACTTTTTATCTAGGAGAAACTTTAAAGTGCATAAACTTTGTGAAGCTTAAATTAACAATTTTGTATTATTAAAAATTCTAATAAAAATTTAAAGAACTAAAATACAAACAAAAAGAATAAATTTAAAAATAAATAAATTTATCTTGATTTCTGAGAGGTTCATTTATCTAAGATGTTGGTCTAAAATCTCAAAGGATAATTATTTGCGGGGGTTGCCGAGCCAGGAAAAGGCGCAGGGCTTAAGACCCTGTCCCGTAGGGGTCCCCGGGTTCAAATCCCGGCCCCCGCACTATTTTTAATAAAATAAAGTGTTCCAGATTACTTAGCAATGTACTTTGTATTTTTATAAAATCTGTTTATAATTTAATAATATTTAAATATATTAATACACTTCTAAAAACTTAAAAACATGAAAAGAAAAAGAATTGGGTTTTGGGAAGCTCTAAGTATTGGAATTGGTGGGATGATTGGTGGTGGTATCTTTGCTGTGTTAGGTTTAAGTGTTCAAATATCAAAAAGCGCAGCACCTCTATCTTTTCTAATTGCTGGAATTGTAGCACTAACTACGGCTTACTCATATGCCAAGTTATCAATTAGATACCCTAGCAAAGGTGGCACCACAGAGTTCCTTGTAAAAGCATACGGTACAGGAGTTCTTTCTGGATTTCTCAATGTTCTTTTGCTGACAAGTTATATTGTTATGATTTCTCTTTACGCTTACACATTCGGTTGCTATGGTGTAAACCTTGTTTCGCAAAATTTTCCTCTGCTAAAGCACATTTTAATATCATTAGTTATTGTGGTTTTTACGCTAATTAATGCTCTGGGTGCTTTAATAAGCGGGCG
>CAZCHG010000045.1:0-10720 GCA_964498465.1 uncultured archaeon
AGCTGTTCAGGATGAAAGTTGTTGAAGTTAAGGGGAACAAGAAAGGTGCGCTGAGTGAAGCTGTTGAGGAGGCTTTAATCCTCTGGCTCGAAAAGCACGGCGTAAAAATTGACTAATGTCTGTCAATGTCTGCGAAAATTGTTGCTGCTCTGTAAGGCAGGGTTGTATAATTGTGTTTTCTTATCGATTGCAAATATTTTTGGCAGGAATTTTATAAAATTGCTGCTTGCAAAACCTCGCTTTTCAAAGCGGGAATACGCAAGGAGGTGGTGGGAAGGGGTTGTGGAAGGTTTAAATACTTTAAGTTTCCACTAAGGATTGGAAAGTTTCCGATGACGCCTGTTAAGGGAAGAGTTGGGGCAAGTCGGATAACCCATCGGATAAAGAGTCCGATGGGATGGGGCTGTGGTGAGCCAGCCTTTAACTCCCGTATGAAGCTTTGCCGTGAAGGCGGATGGAACGGGAGAAACTCCACCCTTTAGGGCGGGGTAGGTCACTAGGCTAAAAAATAGTAATAAGAAAATTTCCCTAAACCCTTTTTTTAAATTCTGATGGTAGTTTTAAAATACTTGCAATACCAATCAGGTTCTCTTTGGAAATGCAACCGTCGGCTATCTCTTTTAAAACATCTTTTGCATTAAAAGCTATGCCTAATCCTGCTCTTTCAATCATGATTTTATCGTTAGCCCCATCTCCTATAGCTATTATATCTTCCCTATTGATTCCTTCTTTTTTAGCAATTCTTTCTATGATTTTGGCTTTTTCTTTGGCATCGATAATTCTACCTTTTAATCTTCCAGTTAGTTTACCATTTTTTATTTCAAGTTTATTCCCGAATGCATAATCCAATCCAAGCTCTTTTTTTAATCTTTCTGTAAAATATGTAAAACCTCCACTTACCACAGCCACAATGTATCCGGCACTCTTTAAACTTCTTATAAGCTCTTTAGCCCCCTCAGTTAGTTTTATATTCTCGTATATTTTCTCTAACATCTCAACTGGTAAACCTTTTAATAGTTTAACTCTTTCTCGCAATGCCTTTTTAAAGCTAATTTTACCCTCCATGGCTTTTTTTGTTATCTCTTTTACCTCTTTCTCAACTCCCGCTGCTTTGGCAATCTCATCAATTATCTCAGCATCAACCAGTGTAGAATCCATATCAAATACTACGAGTCTTTTTCTTTTCCTTTCAGGAGATGTATATGGATATATAACTATATCTAGGCCTGTTTTTTCTATATTATCCTTTAAAATTCTTTTAATTTCGTCAGGATCTGCATCTTTTATATCAATGACAAATTCTATCGAAATTAACTGATCTCTAGCAGTAAGTGATGTGCTCTCAATGTTTATGCCGTAGTCTTGGAAAATTTTTGTTATATCTCTAACTATACCAATTCTATCCTTACCTATAACCGTGACTATGAATAAATTTTTTTTGGGCTCTTCTCTCCTTTTAAACTCACTAATATGTATATTTATACCCAATTCTTTGGCTAAAAGACTCAAATTTTTCTTTAATTCATTTATGTTAGTTGTACTTTTTTTTAAATCAGCGACAATAAAAAGATTGAACATATTTCTTAAAACTGAGTGCTCAATATCAACTATATTTATATTATTCCTAGCTAAAAGCTCAGAAATTCTAAAAATTATACCAGGCTTATCAAAACCGAAAGCGTAAATTGATACTAGCTTCATTAATTTACAACCTCATGAGTTTCTTATGTATTTAAAACTTAAACTTTAAGGAACCACCCACATAAGAGGCTGCACAGTTTTTTCTATTGGCAGAAAAATATAATTAATTTAATTATTTTGGGTGATTTCTCCTAAAAAGTATTATTAAAGATTAGCTAGTATGTACTTTCTGTGTTAAAATGCGATTTATGTAAGAGTAAAGCTGTGTTTTATCAGAGACATTCTGGAAGGCACTTATGTAGGAAACATTTCATTCAGGACTTTGAAAGACGGGTAAAATACGCTATAAAGAAATATAACATGATAAAAAGTGGTGATAAGATAGCTATAGCTTTAAGCGGAGGAAAAGATAGTGTTGTACTGACTTATGTCCTGCATAAAATATATGGGAAAAGAAAAGATATTGAATTATTTGCAATTACTGTGGATGAAGGAATAGAGGGTTACAGACCTCCAACTGTAAAAATAGCTAAAAAGATCACATCTGAGTTAGGAATAGATCATTACGTAGTCTCATTTAAGGAAAACTTCGGAATGACCTTGGATGAAATGGTACAACTTGGTAAGAAAAAACCATGCACGTATTGTGGGGTATTCAGAAAATATCTGTTAAATAAGACGGCAAGAGAATTAAATGCAACTAAATTAGCTACTGGACATAATTTAGATGATGAAACTCAAACAATTCTTTTAAACTTTCTGCAAGCTGACCTGGAAAGATTAGCTAGATTGATACCTCAAAGAATTCAGAAGGGATTAGTACTTAGGATTAAACCATTTAGAGAAGTTTACGAGAAAGAAGTCGTAGTTTACGGATTACTGCATAATTTACCTTTAGATTTTAACGAGTGTCCATATAGCTATTTCCCAGTTAGAGCAGCAGTGAGAGACTTTCTTTATGAATTTGAGAATAAATATCCTGGAAGAAAATTCTCTGTTTTAAGAAGTTTTGAAGCTTTAATACCCTGTTTGAAGGAGTTGTATCCTCAAATAGATTTAAACAGATGTAAAATCTGCGGAGAACCCACACCTAAAGATATTTGTCAAGCCTGCAATCTGTTGAATGAGTTAAAAATGGCTAAAGAAAAAACTTAGATTAAAAACCAGAATTTTATTATTTAATCTATAAAATTATTTAAATTTTTAAAATTATCTTAATAAATTTTCTTTAAAAATTTGTCGGAATGTTTAAATTGCATATATTAAATAGAAATTTGCAAATGGTGATAACCTTGGTGAAGGAAAAAATAAAGAGAGAAGAGCTGGAAAATGCTGTAACTGTAAACATAGGTAAGAAAGGATTGACTGAAAATGTTATTAATGAGATTAATATGTTACTGGAAAAAAGAGGAATCGTGAGAGTAAAAATGCTCAGAAACTTTAGACTACTTGCAAGCAAGGAAAAGGATAAAAAGGAATTAATTAAGGAGATAGCATCTAAAGTTAATGGAAAGCTTGTAGATGCTAGAGGTTTTGTATTAGTTTTTAAGAGGTGTTAAATAAATGGCAACAGTTTATGATATACCTCCAGACATGTTAATAAAGGAAGTAGCGGAAAGATTAAAGAAAATGAAAGAATTTGAGCCACCAGAATGGGCAGATTATGTTAAAACGGGTGTACATAAGGAAAGAGCACCAGAGCAGCAGGATTGGTGGTACACTAGAGTAGCTGCCATTTTCAGAAAAGTGTACATAGATGGTCCGGTGGGAATAGAAAGATTAAGAACTGCCTATGGGGGTAGAAAAAGAAGAGGATCAGAACCTCCAAAATTTAGAAAGGGAAGTGGATCTATTATTAGAAAAGCCTTGCAACAGTTAGAGAAAGCAGGATTTGTAGAAAAAACAAAGGAAGGTAGGGTAGTTACTCCAAAAGGCAGATCATTTTTAGATAGAATTGCTGCTGAAATTAAAAGAAAATTAGTTAAAGAAATTCCTGCTTTAGCAAAATATTAGGGGGTGAAAAAATTGGATGAGCTTGAGGAAATCAGAAGAAGAAAGCTTTTAGAATTACAAGCTAGATTAGAGGAATTGCAAAAACAACAGGAGCTTCAGGAAGAAATAGAACTCAGAAAAAGGGAAATTTTATCAAGAATTCTGGAACCTGAAGCTAAGGAGAGATTAGCTAGGATAAAATTAGTCAAACCGGAATTAGCAGAGGCTATAGAAAATCAGCTAATAAGTTTAGCTAGAACGGGAAGAATAAATCAGAGAATAAGTGACAAAATGCTTGTTGAGATATTAAAAAAAGCATTACCTAAAAAGAGAGAAGGAAAAATAATAAGGTTGTGAGAATATGGGTAAAAAAACGCTTGGAGTAAAAAAAAGATTAGCAAAGTTTTTAAAACAAAATAGAAGGCCACCAATATGGGTTACATTGAAAACAAATAGAAGAGTAATTACTAGCCCCAAAATAAGACACTGGAGAAGGACGAAGCTAAAAGTTTGAAACTAGGTGAGAGAAATGGCGAAGATAGTTTTGGAGAGAGTTTATTCCATAAGATTAAAACATAAAATGAAAAAATATCCAAGATGGCTAAGAGCGAAAAAGGCAATGAAGTATTTAAGAAAATTTCTGAGTAGACATATGAAAGTTGAAGCGGAAAACATAAAGTTTGATCCAAAACTTAATGAAAAAATTTGGGAGAGAGGAGCCCAGAAACCCCCATCGAAAATAAAAATAAGAGCAGTAAAGTTCGACGATGGAATGGTGGAAGTTGAACTAGCCTGAAAATGTCTAAGCTCTTGAGTATTAAAGGAACACCTCTAATAGGATTATACATAAAAGTAACAGAAAGTTCTGCAGTGTTAGGCATCAATGATGTTAGTGTTAAAGAAATAATTGAGGAAGCTTTGGATGTAAATGTAGTGGTAACAACGATTTCTGGTTCAGAACTAGTAGGAGCCTTGGCAGTAGCGAACTCGTCTGGTATAGTGGTAAATGAGCTTGTGTTAAGAAAAGAATTAGATAAACTGAAAAAAGTGTTTGACAAGGTTTACACGGTTAAATCAAGAATAACATGTTTAGGAAATGTTTTTTGTGTCAATGATAAAGGAGGATTAGCGCATCCAGAAGTAGATAACAGATTGATTGAAAAAGTTTCAGAATTTTTGGACATTGACATAATAAAGGGAACCATTGGTGGTATAAAGACAGTAGGGATGGCTGCAACGGTAACAAATAAGGGTGGTTTACTAAATCCAAATGCTAACGAATGGGAAATAAAAAAAGTAAAAGAAGTATTAAAAGTAAATGTTGGATTAGGTACTGTTAATTTTGGAAGCGACATGGTCGGTACCGGGCTTGTAGCAAACTCTAAAGGGTATATAGCTGGAGAAGATACAACTGGTTTCGAGTTAGGAGTGGTAGAAGAAGCTTTAGGTTTTATTTAAGATCAACAAGGGTGTGAAATTCATGAAATACGAGATATCAGGTAAATTCAAAATTTTAAGAGGATGGATGAAATTTAAAAAAGTTGTAGAAGCTCACAACGAAAAGTTTGCTTTGGAGAAGGTATATTCTTTAATTGGAAGTAATCATAAAGTAAAAAGACATTTAATTAAAATTGAAAATATTAGGAAGGTTGAAGAAAATGGAGAAAAGAAATGAAATTTCAAAGAAAATACAGGAGAAACTGCTGGTTCTTCAGCAAATAAAAAACGAAAGTGAAAATATACAAAGAAGAATGATTGAACTTGAATTACTTCAGGCGGAATTAAATAAAACTACAGAAAGCTTGGAATTTCTTGAGAAAATAGATAAGGATAAATTGGAGAGCCTTATGAGTTTAGGAGGAGGAACTTTTGCTTACGCAGAGTTAAAGAATTTTAAAAAAGTATTAGTCGACGTAGGAGCTGGTATTATAATAGAAAAAAATGTTAATGATGCAATAGATTATATAAAAAGAAAAATAGAAAGAATTAGAGAAACTATGGTTAAACTTGAGGGAATGCTACAGAGATTACTTGAAGAAGCTGAAAAAATTCAGAAAGAAATTGGTAATCTATCTAAGGAAATAAAAAAATAAAATGCTTACTGGATTTTCTGAGAAATTAAGGAGTTTTAAAGAAAATATCTCATCTTTATTTCATGGAGAAGTTATAATTAGTGAAAGTAAACTAGATTTGGTGTTATCTGATTTGGAAATAATTTTACTGGAGAATGATGTAGCCTTTGAAGTTGTTGAAGAGATAAGCACGAGACTGAGAAACAAATTAGTAGGTAAGAAAAAGAAAATAGGTGAAAAATTAGAAGACATAGTAATAGCTGAGTTAAGAAGTGTATTAAGGAGTATATTATCTAGTAATTGGTTTGATTTCGATGAAAAAGTTTGTAAAGATGTAAACAAAAGAAAACCTCTTAATATTATTTTTGTTGGTGTAAATGGCACAGGAAAAACCACAACTTTGGCAAAAGTAGGTAAAAGATTAATGGATATGGGATACAGCGTTGTTTTTGCTGCAGGAGATACATTTAGAGCAGGAGGTATAGAGCAAATCGAAGAACATGCAAGAAAACTTGGTGTAAAAGTCATAAAGCATAAACGAGGCGCAGATCCTGCGGCAGTTATATATGATGCAGTAAAACATGCGGAAAGTAAGGGAATAGATTTTGTATTAGCAGACACATCAGGAAGAATGCATACAAAGAGAAATTTAATGGAACAACTACGGAAAATAAAACGAGTAACGAAACCTTATCTGACAATTTTTGTCGACGAAAGTATTGCTGGTAATGATGCTGTGGAACGAGCGAGGATATTTGAAGAATCTGTGGGAATAGATGGTACAATTTTAACAAAAATGGACACGGATGTAAAAGGAGGAACAGCGATATCTATAGCATATGCCACTGGGAAACCTATATTGTTTGTTGGAACTGGTCAAGGTTATGAAGATCTTTTAAAATTTAATGTAGATTGGTTTTTGGATAATTTACTTAGAACTTATTAGTGGTATTTGGCCAAATCCAGGATCAATTAAAACCTCCTCAGAATCTAGAGCTAGAACCCCTCTTATAAAAACTTTTTCCGGAAAAATTGCTTTAAAGTTGTTGTATGGACTCCAATCACATTTTGAATGAAGTTTCGAAGATTTTATTGTTTTTATATTTGATAAATTAAATACCGCCAGATTAGCATATTTGTTTTCTTTAATTTCACCATATAATTTAAAATTAAAGATTTTTGAAGGATTTATACAGAGCAATTTAATCACTTGATCAAGAGACAAGACATTATTCTTAACTAAGTAAATCAAAATTGGATAAAGTACCTCTACTCCTGGAAATCCAGGTAAACCTTTCTTTTTCTCATCTAATAAGTGTGGTGCATGATCGGAGGCTATTACATCTACAAAGTTTAAATCACTGAAACTAACCTTTTGTTTTGGATCTCTCAAAGGAGGATTAACGTTTGGATATTTAGGATAGTTTTGCGTTGAAAAAATCAAATGATGCAGTGTAACTTCGCAAAACTTGTTATACTTTTTTATTATCTTCACACTATCCTTTAAAGTGACATGACAAAAATACAGCCTTTTGTTTAAAGGGGCACACTTCTTTAGAGCTGAGATTTCTGCTTCAGGGGGTCTTGTATAAAAATTTGGGGATTCAAGTTCACTTGACCTAATCAGATTTGGATCTTCGGCATGAATTGTAATTAATTTATTATTAACGTTTAGATTAATTAAATCGCTTACATCAATTTGTAAAATTGGATCATCATGTGCAAGAAAAGTTTCCCCAACCGCAGGAACTTTTACTTTTAATTTTTTTTCAATTTTGTCCAAAGTCATATGAACCTTTTTTAAATTTCTTTTTGTAACTCCAAAGTTTAGTGAGTAATCTATATAAGATTTTTTATTTGCAATACTAACTCTCTTAGAATAAATTTCATAAGAATCAACCGGAGGATTTGTATTTGGCTGATCAATTACCAAGCATACTCCACCATAAAGAGCCGAAAGCGATCCAGTTTCGATAGTCTCCTTGTAATTTTCTTTAAAATCTCTGAAATGAACATGAACGTCTATGGCACATGGAAGAATCAATCCACTTATTCTTTCCCCTTTAGCATCTTTTTTAATCTCTTTAATTACACCATCTTCTATTTTGATTGTAGCATCTATAATTTTACCTGAATGAAAGAGTTTACCCTCTATATTTATTGTAGCGCTCTGTTCATCACTCATAAAAGGGTAAAACCGCGAAAATTTTTGAATCCTCAATCATGTTGTTAATTACAGCGTATTCGTTAGGTTGATGAGCAGTACCATCTATAGTGCTCCAGACTGCAGTATCTATACCAGCTTTTCTGAAAAAAGCTGCGCAGGTATTCCCACCAATTCCATAAACCTTCGCATTAATGTTTCTTAAATCTTTTAGAGCTCTTTTCAGAATGACCACAATTTTACTATTTTCTGAAGTTGGAGGAGATTCGTGTCTTTGTATAATATCAACTTTTACGCATTTATACTTACTTGCCACATCATTTACGACCTTTATAACATCATCTATCTTATAATTTGGAAGAATTCTGCAATCCATGTAACTTATATCAACTCCTGGAATTGTATTGATATTATTAACATTTTTCTCTCTTTTTGTAGGCTCAAAAGTTGAATATGGTGGATTAAATAAGTCATCTCTTGCATTGAACGTTTTATGTAGAATTTCATCTAGTTCTAGCAAAAATTTGATGGCAGTTCTGAACGCGTTTAATGATTTGTCTGGTCTACTGGCATGACCTTGTTTTCCGAGTACTGTGAATTTTAACCAAAGAATACTTTTTTCAGCAATCTCTATTTTATCTCCCTTACTTGTACCGGCGTCTGGAACTAATATTAAATCATCATTTCTAAAAACACCACTATTTAGAAGATGTAATATACCATGCTTGCTACCAACTTCTTCATCGGAGACAAAAGCTAAGCAGAAGGTATATTTTGGGGTTAAATTTAATTCTGAAATCGCTTTTAACGCGAAAATTGAGGCTACAATTGATTGTCCGTTATCTTCAGAACCTCTTCCGTAAATTTTACCATTTTTTATTACTGGCTCAAATGGCGGTGTCTTCCAAAGAGATAAATCTCCTTCAGGGACAACATCCATGTGAGTAACAATCCACAATCTTCTTTTACTCTCGCCTTTTAATTTTACTACTAAGTTTGGTCTAATTCCAGAGCTAACTCTATCATCCTTTGAGTCGTATCTTTTAATGTCAAATTCTGAAAGAACAGTTTGTATATATTCAGCCTTCTCAATTTCCCCATCTCCACCATTTTCTGGAGCTAGAGCTTTAATTCTTATTAAGTTTGACAAGGTTTGAATCATTTCATCTTTTAAACCATCTATTTTCTTTGTTAATTTAGTTAAATCTGAATTAATAGTTAATTTACTATACATAAACACTAAATCCTTTTAAAATTTCATTTACTTCTTTTTCTAATTTTTCGGCAATTTTTATAAGTTCTGAATCTGTTGTACTCTCTTTAATTATTTTTAGCTCAGCTTTTATTGGCACAAAAGCTTTAAAAGCATCATCGTACGTTTTCACTTCACTGGATAAGTCTTTTATAAACTTTTTTAGAGTTTCAATTTTCTTTCTCGAAATAAAATCTTTTTGCAGCTCGTTTTTTAAATCTTTCAGTATTTTTGCAATTTTTCTTCCAGTTTCAGTAAATCTGATAATTCTAACTCTACCTTTTATTTCAGATTCAATAAGTCCATGTTTTTCAAGCTCAAATAGAACTTTAGATATATAACTGTATGGGGATTTTACATCTCTGGAGAGACTAAGTGGGTAGACTATAGTACCAGTTTCTTCAGCCTCTAAAATTTTTAACATAACCTTTACAGTTTTCTCATGAAGAAACAGTCTCTCTATACTCAACTTTAATTCCCCCTTCAAGCTTGTTCGCAAACCAAACAACTCTTTGTGGGAAGGGAATCTCAATACCTTCTTTATCTAAGGCGGTTTTAATTTTCCAAAGAAGTTCTTTTCTAACGTCTCTCCAAACTACAGATGGCACCCAAACTCTAACCTCTATATTAACACTACTATCGCCAAGTTCGGATACAAAAATTTTAGGTCTAGGATTTTTCAAAGTAAATGGATGCTCATCAATAACCCTTCTTATGACTTCTATAGCCTTTTCTGCATCATCTTTATAGCTTATTCCTACAGTATACTCGAATCTTCTTGCAGCATTAGCCACAAAGTTTACTATATCGGAAGTAAAGACCTTCTCATTTGGAATTCTAACGTAGACTCCATCATAGGTTCTAATTATGGTAGATAGAATCTTTATATCCTCCACAAATCCTGATACATCCCCAATTTTTACTTGATCTCCTATTTTGATTGGTCTTTCAAACATTAGAAATAAGCCTGACACGAAATTTGAAACCACACTTTGGCTAGCGAAACCAACTACTAAACCAACTATACCACCAGCCACTAGCAGGCCAGACAAATTAACACCAATTTGGGGCATTACCGACACTACAGCTATGCCAATTATACTGTAGTATACAATTTTGAGGATTAGATCAAGCTCACTTCTAGGAATTTTGTCACTAAGCATTTTCTTTAAGTTCATTCGGACAAACTTGGCAACTATTGTAGCTATGCTGACTACAACTATAAATACTAGTAAATCATAGACTGTGACATCGTTGTATATTTTAAACTCCAAAAGTTTGAAGAATAAAGCACCTGGATCCATTCTCTCTCATCCTCATTAAATTGCACTTAAATAAAATGAAAAAACTGGACTATTTAATTGCTATAAAGAAATCATATTTAAACAATTTGATACAGTATCTTTACTTTTTCTAGGTTAAAACTATTGTTCTATTTCTGTGGAAAATTAAAGATTGAAATTATTAAAAGGAAAAATAATTGCGATGGGGTTTAGCGGACGCAATCTTTAATACATACGTCCGCCTTGGAACACATCATCTCAACTCCCTCAGGATTCATAGGGAGTAAATCATCGGTCTCGTCCCCATTCATGGTAA
>CAZCHG010000046.1:0-10551 GCA_964498465.1 uncultured archaeon
TACATTTAACGCTTTTTCAAATGAAAAGATTTTTCGAAGAAGCAGGAATTGCAAATGGAAATTTTAAGATTTATGATCAACTTGGAATTCAGCCTGTTCATATTCATAAAAGCAAAGCAGATCATAAAAAAGCAATAATGATACTATGTAAGGGTATTTCGGATATATTCAAAGAAATTCCTACTGAGGAGTTGCTAAAAAATCCAAAAATCAAAGAGTTTCTAGACGTTATTAGTAGATAAATCCAACACCATTAAATAAGCTGATTCTCCATCGGAGTAATAGTTCGGTATAATTTTTACCACCTTAAATCCCTTTTTTTTATAAAGAGATTGAGCTGGTATATTAGATACTCTTACTTCCAGGAACAATTTTTCTTTACCCTTTTCCTTGCAAATATTTATAGCAGTGTCCAGTAATTTTGTTCCTATGCCTTTTCTTCTAAACTCTTTTTTTACCGCAAATGAGATAATCTTAGCATCTCTTCCAAGTTCAGATATTGCAATATATCCTACAACTTTGCCGCCTAAGTCTGCAACTAATACGTCACTACTATAAGTTAAATACATCATCAGTTCACGAGCTGGATTATGAGTAGGAAAGGCCTCTTTTTCAATCTCTAACAAGTCCCAATAATCCCTGAGCTCGTATCTTCTTATAATTAAAGGTAGAACAATCATAGCATTGCACCTTTCATTCTAAATTTTTTGAAGTTTTAAAAATTTATAAATCTTTTATCATATTCTTTTATCTTCATTAAGTAAAGAAATTTTTGTCTTAATTTATTATTTATTTTTATTATTTTTATTTTTTATATTATTCATATCTTAGTGCCCTAATTGGTTCCACCGTTGCTGCTTTCCATGCAGGATATAGTCCACTAATCACAGAGGTTAATATACCAAATGCTGCACTTAAAAGGACATATTTCAAAGATTGCACTGCAAAGACATATTTTACGGACTTAAGGATTAAAAAATCGATAATACTCCCAGCTACTAAACTGAATACTGTCCCAAACAGACTACCTATAGTACCTAAAATTGCCGCCTCAAGTAAAAATATTTTAAGTATTACCAATTTTGATGCCCCTATTGCCCTCATAATTCCTATCTCTCTTGTTCTTTCTATTGTAGCCATCATCATCACGTTTAGGATGCTAATTCCACCAACCACTAGAGATACTCCTGCTATAGCTAGTAAAAACAAAGTTACATGCGTAAAAACTCTTTCAATTCTCTCTAAAATTATTTTTAGTTCAAATACGCTAATTTTTTTCTCTTTTTTGTTTACTACATCATCTATATAGCTCTTAAATGGCTCTATATCGTTTATATCTCTAACTTTAACAATTACGATGGTCCATTCCACATCATAATTTCTTTCAAAAAGTGTTCTTGGTAGAAAAACAGCTCTGTTTGGATTTATGTCAAATCTAGCTCCTTCTCTTTCCAGAATAGCAGATACTCTTTTTTCTAAATTCTTACCAATTTTTATTTTATTTCCAACTTTAATTTCTAATTTTTCAGCTAAGGTCTGACCTACAACTATTCCAATTTTTTCAAGGTTTCCATCTCTGACTTTAAAAGATAAATCCTTAAGGTTTCTGAATTCCACCCCATAAATTATTGCACTTATCTTCTTATCTTTATAGCTTACACTATCAGTTACCTGCTTTAGAGGAACTACAGTTGCAACGTAAGGACTTTGTTTTATCTTTTTAATTGTCTTTAAATCAATGTAATAGTATCCATTTTCGTAAGCTGGAAAGATGATTACTTCATTTACCAAATCCTTGAAATTCTCCAGAACTGTGGACTTCAAACTTTCACTAAATATACCAATTGCACCTATTGCTGCAACACCAATAATAATTCCAAGAATTGCCAACCCATATCTAATTTTATTCCTTAAAATATTTCTCTTGGCTATTTCCAAGTATATAGACACTCTTTCTCCCCTAAAAAAGCGTTATGGCATTATAATTTTACCATCAATTATATGGAATACTCTATCGGCGTAATCTGCCATGATAGGGTTATGTGTAACCAATACTACTGTAATTCCATCTTTTTTATTTAAATTTTTTATAATATTCATGATTTTCTTACCAGTTTTCAGATCTAAATTTCCAGTAGGTTCATCACACAAAAGAATTTCAGGCTTGTTCGCTAAAGCTCTAGCTATGGCCACTCTTTGTTGCTCTCCACCACTGAGTTCATTTGGTCTCCTGTTTATTTTATCCTCAAGCCCCACAAGTTTTAATAAATACTTAGCTCTTTTTTCCCTCTCCTTGGCATTTAAGCCTTTGAAAATCATAGGTAATTCCACATTTTCTAAAGCAGTAAGCGTTTGAATCAAGTTATACTGTTGAAAAACAAAGCCAATTTTATCTCTTCTAAATTCGGTCAGTTCTTTGTCATTAAGTTTTGTAGTTTCATAACCATCGATAAAAATTCTCCCAAAAGTGGGTTTATCCAAACATCCAATAAGATTTAAAAGTGTGGTTTTTCCACTTCCTGATGGTCCCATTACTGCTACAAATTCACCTGATTTCACATTAAGATTTACATTCCTCAAAGCTACTACTTTATTTTCGTAAATCTTTGTAACATTTTCCAGTTTTATTACTTCTTTTTCCTCCATAATCTTTTAATCCATATAGCAGATAACAATGCAAAAATACCGATAGAAAAAGCCAGAGCTGCCGTCATAAATTCTGGCGATTTTCGCTTGACAGGTAATTTCATTATTGTTACTTTCTTTTTAAATTCATACTTTTCTCCGAGTTCATTAGTCCAGATAACTCTTAGTTCAGCCTTACTGACATTTTTTTTCAATTCAAACTCAAAACTTTCAAAATCCGATGGGTCTATAGATCCAATAAAGTAATTTTTTGCTTCATCTCCTGTGTTTAATTCAACTAGAACATTGTAAACTTTGCTTCTCCCCTGATTACTCACATCTCCTCTAATTTTTATAACACTGCCCGTTTCTACATTGAGATTTGTCAAAGCGACTTGATACTCATTACTCACATATATGTAAACTAATTTTGTGACATAGAAAAGTTCGTTTGTTCTATCTTTATAACATATGTCGAAGAACAACAAATTCTTGCCAGATTCAGTTGGTGAGTAAAGAAACTTAATAGTTTTACTTTCCCTTGAACTCAGAACAGGAATTTCTTCACTCTCAGAGTGAAATATCCCTTCTTTTGCTACTGGAAGTATTTTTAAGAAGTATATGTCATCATCTCTTAAATTTACAAGTGTAAGATAAACCTCTACAACATCCCCCAATACAACATTCGTGTAGCTTAAAGAGACATTTACACCCAAACCCATGCTTTCTTTATATTTAGGATAAACTTCCTGTACAACTTCATGGTAATTTTTATCCAGATAAAACATAATCTTAAATTTCAATGGTTGTTCTTTTCTTGGAGTGAAGGTAAAATAGCCAGAATTTCCCTCTAAATATATTTCTTTAGGTTCTGCATCGAATAAAGGTTTAATTACAATATTTTTTATATCAACTGGTGAAAATACATAAAAATGTACCTTATTCACTTCATTCAGAATAATTGTTTCATTGATAATTATCCTCGGGTAAAGCTTCCTGACAATTATATTAAATGTGTATTTAATCCACTTTGCTTCACTTCTAATCCAAACATTTACCTTTGTAATCCCAGCTTTCTTTGCAAATACTGTGAAATGGTAAGTATAACTTGCTGAAGGTGGTATAACCCCAACATTACTAAGATAATCTGGTTCTATTGTAACAACAGACTTATCATAAAAGAGCATTATATCATTTAATTGTTCTGTACTACTCCCTTTATTTTGTATTTCCAAATAACCTTCTACGGTATCTCCTGGTAATATTACATCAGAAGAAAGTTTAAAATCGGTTACCACAAACTGACACGAACCTACTTCTGGAAAAAGTACTAAAACTGATAAAAGAACCACTAAAACTAGCAAATTTCGTTTCATTTTAAACCTCCAAGCAAAAAACTAAAATTTAGGTGGTGGGCACGCCTCGGGTCGATCTGTCTGGATAGGCAACGTCCTTTACCCGATCCCTCCTTCCCGCTCCCCCGAAAGCGCCGAACGTTCGGGGTAAGCCTGCTCCCTTCCGGGCCTAGGCCGATCCCCCCGATAAATGTAGCTGGACAATCCCTCCGGATAGCCCAGCTACAAACGCCGGCCCTTCGGGACGGGAATTCTACGGGATCTGGGTAAAGCGTTTACCTATCCAGACAGACCTTCCCTCGGCTTCGGCCCCTGCATATCGGCGGTTTCAGGTTACAGGGGACGCCGACCCCCCCGGCCTAGCCCACCTTTAAAAGTTAAGGTAAGAGAATATTTAGACTTTCTGGATGCAAAGATAACAATAGTTTATAATAAATTTAATATTAAAAATAATTAATAAAATTTAATAATCAAAATATCGAAAATTTTCCAACGTTTTCACGTTTTAGCAGAAATTTAAAGTTCCCATAATAGTTTACTCATTAGCTCAATAGATATTTTGCTTAAAGCAAAAAATTTAAAAAGATATCTCCGCTTTTTGGTTTAAAATCTAAGGAAAAACTTAGAAGCAAAAACAAAAGATGAAGCATCTCGAATTTAAATGTAAATTTAAAAAATTGTTAGAAACTGGAAAAAAAGTTGCCACAATCAGACCGAAAATAAACTTAAAAAAGGGCGATGAGGTTTTAGTTCACTGTGGAGGAGTAATCATAGGAGTTGCGGAGATAATTGATGTTATAGAAAAGAGTTTTTCAGAGTTAACTGATTCCGATGCGAAAATGGATGGCTTTTCTTCACTTGAAGAGTTAAAATCAGAGTTAATTAAAACCTATGGAAAACTAAAAAAAGTTAAAATTGTTAAATTTAAATTCAAGCCATTTCAAAAGCCTATAGTTCCACACGAAATGTATTACGGCAATTTAGACCCCGTCACAATAGCTAAGGAATCTCTAGAAAAATTAAACTTAAGTAAGAATGAAAAAGAAATTCTAAACTTAGTTATAGAGACTGGTAGTATTAAAAAGGCTGCTATGAAATTGGGAGGTTTAAAGAAAAGAGGTTTAATTAGAAAGATAATCAGAGATTGTTATCTCAGATTAAGAAAGGGTGTCAGTGATTGATCGTTATATTTCTTATAATACTAGCTGTTTCAGCTATTTTTACCGCAATGGGTCAAGGTGGTGGATTAATTTACTGTCCACTTTTTATTTCGCTTGGATTTGATGTTTACAAATCGATTTCCACTTCTTTACTTTTAAATGGAGTGTCAACATTATCTGCAGCAGTTCATTACAAGAGAAAAGGATTAATTGACATGGATCTCGCTATACCCTTAGCTGTAACGTCTTGCATCGGTGCCTTTGCTGGAGCTAAAATTGCATCAATTGCAAACAAAAAAATAGTTTTACTAGTGGTCTTAATTGTTATAATTGCAGCATCCATTAGAATGTTACTGTTTGAAATAAAAGAGAGAAGAACTACAGCCAGTAAAACACAAAAAATACTAATATCCTCAGTTCTTGGTTTAATAATCGGATGGATTTCAGGAATGGCTGGTATTGGTGGTGGTATATTTATTGTTCCAGCTTTAGTTTACATTTTAGGTGAAAAAATAAAAATTGCAGTAGCTATAAGCTCAATTGTCGTTGTTTTTATTTCATTTGTAGGTTTTCTCTCTTATTACTATCTAGGTCACTTTGATTTAACCTTTGCAACACCATTACTGCTGGCCACAATAATAGGTGGTCAAATCGGGTCTAGAATAACTATTGAAAAGCTTACCCCTGCTCAAATAAGAAAAATCTTTGGATTAATACTTTTAATTCTAGCTGCAAAAATTATACACAGATTACTTACTTAAAAACTCGTTTAACGTAGTTATTTCTTTTTTAAGTATAAATTCTTGACCATCATACCCTACTGGGTACTTCTTCAAAGCTTCTTTATGTGGCGGGAAAAAGTGTCCAAGATGCGTAAATACTGTCTTTTTAGCCCTTAGTTTTTTCATAATTAAAAAAGCATCCGCTGCATTCAAATGTTTTCTGAGTTTAAACCCTTCTGGAGCTAAAACATTTATAATTAATAAGTCAGGGTCTTTCATAATTTCCAAGCTCTTTTTCGGTATATCTTTATTCGTATCTCCAGTAATGATTACCTTGAAGTTCCGATATTCTATTTTTACTCCATGACTCCTTCTTACAGTTGGATGATTAACATCAAATAGCGTGATATTCAATCCAAATAGACTAAATTGTTCATAAGGATTAATTTCTATTGGTTTATACTTTAAGAACTGCATAAATCTTCCAATATCTTCGTGTACTTCTGGTGAAGTATAAACTTTGATATCATTTTGAACTCTGTAAAATTCTCCAAACCCACCGAAGTGATCAAAATGACAGTGTGTCCAAATTACCGCATCAACTCTTCTTATATTCAAAGATAACAGTTGTCTTCTCAAATCGGGGGATGTATCAATTAGGATATTTTTATCTCCTTTCTGAATCAAAATTGAAAACCTTTTTCTTTCCCAATTGTTTTTTATTGCATCCATGCAAGTTCTACAGTTACATCCAATGACAGGAGTTCCCGGTGCATCTCCCGTTCCTAATAACACTATTTTAACAATAGAATCTTCCATTGTGGACACTTTAAAACTAATTCAGGAGAACATAAGTTATTTACCAAAATTTAGGTTACAATCTAACAAGCTAAATAATTCCTAAAGAAAAACTGATACTGGTTAGCAACAGGTTCTAATGCACTAGACCTATTTCCAAACAAAATAATGAGTATTTTAATCTTTTTTATATTGAATGTTTTTTTAGCGTCCAACTTCTTACTTAATCATAGTGTTATAAGTTAACTTCAAGTTTGGTCTATTTTTAACTTCATTTATAGCCCAAATTAAGTCTTGATGCAATATTCTTTTTTCTCCTCTCATTAATGCCCTTAAAACAGCTTCTCTAACTACTAGCTTTATTTCAGCCCCACTGAATCCATCAGCTTCTTTAACCAATTCATCAATGTTGTATTCTCCATCTATTTTTGATAAAAATGTTTCGAATAATCTTCTTCTCATACTTTCTGGAGGTAAAGGAAATTCCACAACCTTATCAAATCTTCTCCATACCGCTGGATCCAGTAAATGAGGATGATTTGTTGCCGCAATTAATAGAACGCCATCTTCTACTAAGCTTATCTCGTCTATTGATTTTAATAGTGTATTTACAGCTCTCTTTACTGCAGCGTGCTCGTCGCTAGTTCTAGTCTTTGCTACATAGTCAAATTCATCTATAAACAGTATACATGGGTTCAATTTTTTTGCAATTTCAAAAATTTTTTCTATATTTCTTGAGGTTTCACCAAGATATTGACTTGTTACCATTGAAAGTCTAACTTCTAAGAGAGGTAGTTGCAATTTTTTACTTAACGCTCTTGCGGTGGTAGTTTTACCTGTACCAGGTGGACCTATAAACAATAATTTTCCTATTTCCGTTAGTCCTATTCGCTTAAGATATTCCCTCTCTTCTATGGCTATTTCTATTTTCTTTATTTCCTCAGTTTGACCTTCATTAAGTACCACATCTTCAAAGTTGACTTTTATATCTTCTGGGGAATATATTTTAACCAAAGTTAACATATCTGCAAATTCTTCGCTGTTTTTCATTTCATTTACAATGGTCTCAAGCCATTCTTTATCCGCATGCCTAGGTTTGTTTGCTTTTTTTGCTTTTTCATAAGAAACATCTAGGGAGTTATAATTCTGATAATAATACGCTAGTACTGGATTCTTTTCAATTGCATCCTTACCAGCTTTCTGCAAGAACCACTTAGTTGCTATGTCCAAAGATATTATTCTTAACTGTTTTGTAAAGGAATTGTAATCTATAAAAGGTAATTTCTTTAGATCTCTCTCAGAATTATTTTCCAAAAATGCTGAAACTTGATCTATTTTTACTACTAGTGGTCTGCTTATTCCATCTTTGGAATAGAACACTTTTCTAAATTCCGCTGGAATATCATCTTCACTTAGTTCTAAAAATCTGTTATAAATTTCTGCAGTTAGTAGTAATTCTATAGCTTTCAGCATTATTTAACACCTTTAATTCCAAATTAATATTCCAATTGGCTTTTTAAGCTTTTTGTTATTTGATTTATTCAATTTTTATTAATTTTCACTAGCATTGGTTTATGAATATACGCAGACAATTCAAAAACGTTTAAACAGTAAAATTAGATTTTAAATTTAATTTTAAACAATTTAAACTTTTCTAAACCAATTTTTTATAAAAAGAAGCTAAATTTTTAAATTGATCTGCATCAAAGGACTAAATTTCTCTGCTCACAAAATTTGGCAGGATATTTGTCCATAAACGAAATAATCATTGTTTCAATTTAAATTAAGTAGAAGAACTCCCCATTATAATTTATTAATTTCCCAAATTTTGGTTCTTCTCCTCTGAGTGGTCTAATGATGCAATCTGCTTTAACTTTTCTTGCGATTTTCATTATGTATTCTTGAATCTCCACAGGAGGTCTCAATGAGTAAATTAAGCTACATCCATTATATATACTTAGATTTGGTTTTCTTATATCGTCCATCACATAGGTAAGGTTAGGTCTTAATCTGAAATAGCTATAAACTTTATTGGGTTCTATAATATCAGTTACGATGACTTTCAACTTCTTTGCCAAAATATTTGCAAGCTTAAAACTAAATCCAACACCAACTTCAACGACTTTTCCTGTGTAGTTCTTTAAAATATATTCCGCAAGAGCCTCTACATTTACCATGTTTTGATATCCTCCCCGCACTAAACAGTAGTTCCGAAAGTTGGCAATTAGGTTATCTAAATGGGGTTATTTTTCCTTAAAAATCCTCCACAATTTTTATCTGATTGCCAAATATTTCACTTTCGGAACTACTGTAAAGAGCGAGGCTTTCTTAGCGATGTTTTGTAATTTTTATCAAATTCTCAACGCTGGTAATAGACTTACCCGTATTCTTAAATATTTCTGAGAATATTTTTCTTTTTAAACTAGCATTTGGATTTATACCCAGCATATGACAAATTTCTATTAGTCTTTTTTCTATTTTTTTACCTTCTTTGTCAAAATCAGTTAGTATAACTAACTCCTTAATTTTTTTAGCCTCTAATCTTTTAACAATATTATCCAAGTTCAAAGAAGAATATACAATTATTTTATCGCTAGTTACACCTAAGCTAATCAAAACCTTTCGATCCTTTTCACCCTCAACTACAACCATTACATCCTCTCGATCATTTATTTCTTTATTTAGCATCTTTTCTACCAGTGCAGTCAACTCAGCTTCAACAGCCTTCATACTAACATAAAGGACTAAAGCAAGCTAAAGTTACTTTTTAAAACCTAAAACATCATCCATTGAATATAAACCAGGTTTTTCTACATTGTGTATCCATTTTATTGCTTTCATAGCGCCACTTGCAAAAGCTTGCCGGCTGTGTGCTCTGTGTGTTATTTCTAACCTCTCACCCATTCCCAAAAAGTAAACGGTGTGTTCTCCTACCACATCTCCTCCTCTAATAGCCAATACAGCTATTTCGTTGCCTCTAGGGCAAATTCCTTCTCTTCCATATATAATTTTCCTATCTTCTCCTAAAGCTTTTCTTATTATTTCGGCTATTTTCAATGCAGTTCCACTTGGTGCGTCCTTTTTAAATCTATGATGCGCTTCACAAATTTCTATGTCATACTCTCTTAAGTATCTTATTGCAAATTCAACTATTTTCCAGAAAACATTTACTCCTATGCTAAAATTTGGCGTTACTACAGCAGGAACTTTTTTTGAGCATTCTTCTATTATTTTTCTTTGCTCCTCATTAAATCCTGTTGTACCTACAACTAATTTCACCCCTTTACTTGATGCAGCTTTTATGTTTTCTATAGCTCCCTCTGGAGTTGTAAAATCAACTAAAATTTCAGCATTTAAAGTTTCTCTTATGTTACGCGCATCTAGTATAGGTACATTTATTTTACCTATTCCTGCTAACTCTCCAGCATCCTTTCCGATTTCCCTGATGTCATAAGCTTGCACTAGTTCCGTTTCAGAATCTTCAGTTATATTTTTAACCATCAATCTGCCCATTCTACCTGCAGCACCTGTTACTGCTACTTTTATCATTCTACCACATCCTTAAAATCTAAGCTTATTTAATTTATTTTTTAAATAAAATTTTTAAATAAAAAACTTAAATAAATTAAAAGACTAAAAAAATTAAATTAAGTTCAGTTCTTTAAGCACAGCTTTCAATTTTTGTGTTTTTTCTTCATCAAGCTCAACTAAAGGTAACCTAGGTTTTCCTGCTGCCAAACCCATTAAATTTAGCGCTTTTTTAACAGGAATAGGATTCGTATCAATAAACATAGCGTCATATAAAGGCATTAATTTGTAATGAATGTCTAAAGCTTTTTGCAAGTTTCCCTCTTTCGCAGCTAAGTACATATCCTTCATCAATTTGGGTGC
>CAZCHG010000047.1:0-10412 GCA_964498465.1 uncultured archaeon
CAAAGATCAGCCAGAGTTATCAGTTAACATAAGCTGTGGTCAAATTCTAAGCTTTGTTTTAAGGATGAAAAAAGGAGATATAGTTCTGACTCCTGCAAATGGTAACATAATGATTGGAGAAGTTATAAGCGATTACTATCGTGAAGAATCTCCACCTGATAAATGTGAGTATAAAAATAGGAGAAAGGTTAGGTGGTTAACAGAAATTGAGCGATCAACACTTCCAGAAAGGTTAAGAGCGTCTTTATTTGCATGGCAAACAGTTTTTAACTTGGATAAGCATGGGGATAACATAGATAGAATCATCAAAGAAAAACCTATTCCTGTTAAGGTTATAGTTGGTTCTGATGTAATTAATGTTATGCAAGAAAGGCTTTTGGAATTGGAGCCAGATTTCTTTCAAGAAAAGCTAATTCCATCTTTGCTAGAAGCTATGGGGTTCGAAGCAGAAGCTAACCCTACTTATACAGCAGACGGTGGCATAGACGTAATCGGAACCTTTAGAATGGGTATATTTACGGGTGAGGTAAGAGTTCAGGTTAAGAGGTCGAAGCAGCCAATAGGAGTATCTGTTGTTAGAGAGCTTCGTGGAAGCTTAAAGGTTGGTCATCAGGGAATACTTATAACCACATCATCATTTACAGAGCCTGCAAAGAAAGAAGCTGAAGATGTTTCAAAGGCAGGAGGAAGAATTTTCTTAATCGATGGAAGAAAATTGGCTGAGTTAATTTTAGAAGTCTATGATAAGTTATATGAAGAGATAAAGGAAGAGTTAGAAAGGAGATTTGGACTCAAAAAGACTTTTGTAATATTTAGCAAATGAATTTTAGATCCTTACAGAATACATCCTTTTAATTTCATCTTCTAATAATTTATCCCAATGAATAAATCTTTCCAAATCTTCTGCCATCTCTGTAATCAACTGAACATGAATATCCTTCCCCAATCTGCTAACTTTACCTTTGAATTTAATGATTGCATAAAATTCAATAGGCTTAATACGAAGATTTCCCTAAATCCTTATCCTTTACGAGAATCTTCAAAAGCTTAAAAAGATAGGCAAGTTTTTGAAAATAGGGTCTGGTAAGAGATGAGGGGAAAACAGAAAAACAAATAAACTCAGGTTCTATTTCGATTTCAAAGCGCTTATGAATGAGTTTAATGTTATTTTGAGATAAATTAATCTTTGTACCTTTTGGTAAACGAATTCTACGTGAATAAGGCAATGATGTTTGCTTAAGATAAGGATTTGTACATTCTAAGCTAATTTCTTCGGTTTCAATAGCTTGGAAAGATTGTAATGGTCTTCTAAGGTATTTTGTTGGAAGAGGAGTGGTTATCATGCTTATAAATCTTGAAACAGGCACTCCAGAGAATTGAAGGCTATCAATCCATCCTAAAAGTGTAGCTTGAAGAAGGAGTTCTATTAACTTTTTAACCTCTTCAATTTTAGGAGGTGATGTATCTTTATTGAACAGTTTCTTCATCTCATCTTTTAAGCTTGAGTCAGATAGTATAGTATTAGCATGACAAACGTAATTCGGTTCTTCTCCTACCTCAAGAAAGTGTTCTTTTTCTAAATCATAAATTAAAATTGCTAGATATTCTTTTTTCAAGGTAAATGGAACAACTATTAACTGGAAAGCAAAAAGTAAGGTTGCTGCAATTATTATAACATCAATTAGCAACCAATCGTGTAGCTTATAGAAATAAAGGGAAGGTAAAAATGTAATACCTAAAGCTACAATCACAGTAGAAATTATAAGCAATCCGAACCTTCTTCTCTCTTCTTCTAAAGATCTCACAGTATCAGATTAAGAAACATATGCTTAATGTTTTTGGTGAAGTATAATGCCTCCTGTTATTCAAAATAAAATTAAAGAAAAACAAAGGAATTTTATAATTTTCTAGTTGATGTCAGAGACTCGCTAATTTTGTAAAATTCCCAATATAATAGTTATAACCAATTTTCTCAATACCTTTCTTTTTTCCGCTTCACAACTCTTTTTTCTTCTTTTTTGTGGTTAAGATATCTGAAGTTTGCAATTCTATTGCAAGATGCTTAAAATCCTTTTTATGGGATTTATGGTTTTATTATACGATAAGTAAAGTTTGCAATTTTTTCACTCTCTCATTCATTCAGAAAAAGATTTTATAAATTCCCATTGTTAACCGAGTTAAACGTATTTAAGTTAACAACACTGATAAATTTACATGAGCTTAAAGATCGAAGAATTAAAAAATGAGCTTAAGAAGGAATACCCTGACATAGAATTTGATGGTGATTTGCTCGAATTAGTCGGAACCCAGCCTTACAATCCTGTTGAGAAAGATAAGGAAGTTATTAAAGAAACTATAGAGATAGTTACTCTTTAAACTTGCAATGTAAAGCTTAAATTCTACAAACTCTAAAATAAACGCATGAGCAATGAAGCGATTGAGAATTTTAAGGAAAGAATAATTAAGATATTTAAAGATGAAATTGTAGCCCTAATACTCTATGGCTCCTTTGTAAGGGGAGAATACAGCAAATATAGTGATATAGACATTCTAATAGTTACGAAAGATAAGGATAAGATAAGAGAAGGAATCTATAATATCGCCTATGATATAGACTTAGAGTATGATGTTTTAATCTCTTTACTCTTTCTGACACCAGAGGAAGTTGAAAAATTAATAAAAAATGGTTCTCCTCTTATGGAAGACATAATCTCAGAGGGTGTTATTCTCTATGACAAAGATGAAGCCTTCAAAAGAATTTGTGAAAGAGCACTTAAAATTGAGCAAAGAGTTTCTTAAAGACGCAAAAAGACTTTTTGAGCTTAAAAGTCTTAGATCGGCTGTTGATAGAGCTTATTATGCAATGTATCACGCTGCTCAGGCAATTCTTTTAAGCAAAGGTATAAAAGCAAAAACTCATAAGGGTACTATTCTTGAATTCGGAAAGAATATCGTGGAAAAAGGTTTAATTCCCAAAGAATATGGAAAATGGTTTGCAGAAGCTTTGGACACAAGACTTTCAGGGACTTACAACATTTATGCTCATTTTGGTGAAGAAATTGTTGAAAAACTTATTGAAAGGGCTGAGAAGTTTGTAAAAGAGGTTGAGAAAATTCTTGAAGTTAATGAAACTGATGAAACTTAGAATTATTAAGTGAAAGCATGTTAACGGCTGAGGAAATCCTCAAGCTCATTCAGCAAAATAGAGAAAAAATAAAGAGATATGGGGTTAAGAGAATAGGGTTGTTTGGATCTTATTTAAGAGGGGAACAAAGAGAAGATAGCGATATAGACATTCTAGTGGAATTTGAAAAAGGTAAGAAGACATTTGACAATTACATGGAACTCAAATTTTTCCTTGAAGAACTGTTTAAGAGAAAGGTTGATCTTGTAATTGCCGAAAGTGTTAAACCAGAATTAAAGAAGTATATAATGGAAAGTGTCAGGTATGCGGAATTATAAAAATCTCTTCTTCTCCGAACATAAGGTATTTAAATTAACAGCACTAGATTAATTTTACGCAAAATAAAAAGAACTTGGTAAAGGAGTGATCCTAACAGAATTTTGGAAACCTTGCTATTAGGTGATAAAGATGAAAAGACTCGATGAGATAAAGAAAATTCTTAAGGAACATGAAAAAGAGCTTAAAGAAAAGTATAAGATTAAGGAAATTGGTATTTTTGGCTTTTATGTGAGAGGAGAGGCAAAGGAAAGTAGCGATATCGATATCCTAGTAGAATTTGAGCCAGATGCAAGAATAAGTCTTTTAGATTTTGTCGAACTTGAAAATTATCTTAGCGACATTCTTGGTGTAAAGGTTGATCTTGCTGAAAAATCTGCATTGAAACCAAGAATTGGCAAGCAAATTTTAAGTGAGGTAATATACATATGAAAAGAAGAATTGGCGATTACATAGAAGATATTATAGAAGCCATGAAGAATGCTATGGATTTCGTAAAGGATGTGTCTTACGAAGAATTCGTCAAAGATACAAAAACCATATATGCTGTTATTAGAGCAATAGAGATTATAGGTGAGGCTGTTAAAAACATACCTGAAGATGGGTTCTGTTAACTTATTGTTGGTACCTAAGTTTTAAATATTCTAATAAAGTGCTATTGTAAAAAAATAAGTAAGAAAAATCTTACAAATTGTTTGCTCAAAGCAAAGAGTCGTATATGATGTAGCTACTGTAAGCGAAAAGGAGCAAGTAGAGCTATACCTGTCGATGCAAGAAGGGATTTAGACATTAAAGCTGGGGATAAAATTATTAGTTCTCAAAAGAAAGGATGAAGCTGGATTAACTTTAATTAAACTTGATAAAATGAACAAACTTATGTTTTTAATTCAAGAAGATGATGAATTTTTCAAAAAATTAAAAGGAGATGATAGGAAATGAGTGAGAAGAAATACACATGTAAAGTTAGACATGAAGTTCCTGCAGATATGCCAGTTGAGCAATGTCCAGCTAAGGCTTTCAAGCCCAGGGAAAAATGATTTGGAAACAAGTTACTATGTGATGTGTAAATATATGGTAAATAAATTCGTTGAGTGGTCTAAAAGGAAATACACTGAAAAACAAAAGATAGTAGGGTTCATTTTAGGAGGATTAGTCTTCCTTGTAGTAATACCCTCTATTCTTGTCTTAGCATCTCCTTTTATCGACGCAAACCTAAATTTGCCAAAACTTATTTCAAAGCCTTTTAATTTTATTATTGCTTTATTTTTCATTACATTCGGATTTTTACTCATAGTATGGAGTGGTTTTGCTCTGTTTAGGATTGGTAGAGGAACTCCTGTTCCAGTGATATCAACGCAGAAATTGGTAACTACAGGCCCTTATGCGCTTTGCAGAAATCCGATGCTCTTGGGATCTACGATTTATTACTTGGGAATTAGCTTATGGCT
Source organism: uncultured archaeon (assembly GCA_964498465.1). Taxonomy (GTDB): domain Archaea; phylum Halobacteriota; class Archaeoglobi; order Archaeoglobales; family Archaeoglobaceae; genus CAZCHG01. Next base: position 4,909 of record CAZCHG010000047.1, read on the forward strand.
TGGTTCTCTATCTGCTGTTATAATAACTGCATTGTTTTTGCTGTGTAGCATAGCATACATAAAACTTGTTGAGGAAAAGGAGCTTGAGGTAAGGTTTGGAAGGGAATACGAAGAATATAAGAAGAAGGTACCATTTCTGATTCCGCGTTTAAGAAAGGTGAAATAGAAATAGTAAAAGAAATTTTTATAAAAACAATTTTAAACAAGCATAAAACGTGCGTGAAGATGTGAGAAGCAAATATCCAGAATACCTTGGCGAGCTATGGGTGGAATGAGAGATAAAGTTATACATGCGTACTTCGGTGTTAAACTTGAAAGAGTTTGGGAAGTTATAAACCGAAATTTGAGAAAAATCCTCGAAGAGTTGAAAGAAGATTAAGTGAAACTATTACTTATTTTGTTAAGAACTTTGCTTCCGGGAATATATTTCTATACTTTAAATTAATGCTAATGATAAAATAGAATAAATGGTATGTAGTACTGTTGATAAACTTAAACAGCATATACGGGCCGGTTCGAAAGACTCGCAAATAAGGCTTTTATATTTTGAACGGTTAGGAATTGTAATGAGGTTTGCGATTGTTGCATTTGGCCTTAGAGATGTGGTTGAAAAGATTTCTACTAATTACCCCCAAGCAGACATCTTCAATGATTTAGATTTCGATCCTGATGAATATGATTTTATTGTTCTGACATCTGAGTTGGGTGGTGAAGAAGGAGAGAGACTAATCTCGTCTCTTGACAATCTAACATGTGAGTTTATAATATTTTGTGTAACTTCGACGAGCTTTGAAGGATTGGAAAGGAGTAGGGTTCAGGCAAATGAGATCATAAAGAGAGTTAAGAAATTCGAGGGTGCAATTTTAAGTGGGTTTCTGAACTTTGAAGAAAAGGTGGAAGCTATTAGAATTATCATAGACGAAAAGCTACAGATATATTGAGATATACGTTTACACTAATGTTAACAATTAACTGAGTATCATCACCTAAGAATATAAGCTATTTGTATATGAAGAAGTATAGACTTTATTTGCTTTAAATTGATGCAATAACTACTATTGATGATGAAATATTTGAACGATGCACAATAATGTGATCACGACCAATACATTTATGTCTTTAATTTAATCCTTTCAACAATCACATGGTACTTCTCCCTATCTCCAAGAATTCTCTTAACTCTTTCCGCAATCTTATCATCGGGAACAACAAATATGATATCTCTTCCCATTCTAATATTCTTCTCATAGTTTCTCAGCACCTGATTAGGATGATCCGCTCTTACCTCGATCTCAACTCCTGTTTCAATCCACTTATCGCTAACTCTCTTGTAGGCAATAATATCAGGCAATTCCTTTAACCTTAATATCATTAATATACCCTTCGGGTATCATACCATATAACTGCCTTGTGAAACTATTATTTTATTAAGATTACATTCATGAGAAGTAAAGGTGATTAATTGATGACTCAAGATAAGTTTGTACAAGATTTGATAAAGTTATGGAATTTCTTTAAATGGGTTGACACCGCAAGATGGAATTGGGAGCGAAAACAGGGTATAGAAAGGCTACTTAATTACACAAATAAAGCATGGAAAAAGTGTGGACTTAAACTAATAGACGATTTTGAACCTGAACACTTAGTTCTGTCTCACTGGTTAACATATATCTTCGATTATCAAATGCCTGCTGATATCATTTGGAAAAAGTGCTTTCCAATAATGGCACGTATAGCTAAAGAATTTCAAGAAGGAGTTCCAGTTGGAGAAATCCTAGCAAGATACAAGAAAGATGATAGCCTTAGTATGAAAGTAGAAACTTGTAAACATAGATTTATGAAAGCTCACAAATTAGATAAAAAACTTGAAAGAACTCTTAAGATACTTGAACATTGTTGCAATAGGGATTTAATTGAGTTAATGACTAGAATATCAAGTTACGGAGATGAAGGAGATTGGGTACAAAGAGTTGCATGCGCTCTTTATCTATTAACCTACGACGAGAGAATAGATGAAAAAGCGATAATTAGGATTCTTAATGATAAAAAAGAGTTTGAAAGGTATTATTTAGCAAGAAAAGGTAATCTTTGGCATAAGAGATTATGGTCTGCTTTAAGAGACTATTTAAAAAGCGGCATTCTTCAATACATCTTGAAATCTTTAGAGAATAGAGGATACGATTTTAATGTTCAAAACCGATGGAGAAATTACCAAAAATATCTTAATCAGCTTGAAGTTCCAGGAGATGTTTGGAACGAGAAATTTTACAATAATGTCATAGATCCACTCATTAAAAAACTTGGATTAAGATTGAGCAAACATCCTCCAAAGGCTATTAGAGCACTCTATAAGCATTATCGCACTATTTTTGAGAAATACGGATTTTATCCAGAGCAATTCGATGTAACTTTTGATTTTGCACGAATTCTCTGCGATAGAAATCTATGTTATATCTGTCCACTGCACAATGAAAGTAATAAGAATATTGAACAACTTTGCATTGGAGATGTAATCTCTAAAGAAGATGAAAGGTATTGTCCTATATTAGCTGTGATTGGATATTTACAGCCATGTGATCCTAGCGATTGTCCTGTCTATGAAAGAGAGACATTAGGGCTCTGTGAAGGTATGATTTAATCGATTTTGTGCAAATTATGCAACTCTTGTGAAAAAAATGTTTTAAGGTTTCATATCTACATAACATGAAACATGAACATGAAAAGAGAGGAACAATTTTATCTCCTTGTAAAGAAAGCGTTAGAAGATCAATTCAAACCATACGGTTTACTCACAGATTTTGAATTAACATATAAGGGTAAAATTCCAGAGAGATTTCTTAAAGATGAAATGTTAAGAAGGTTAAGAAGACGAAAAGGATTACTACCAACACCTGATATAATGGGTCTTGTATGGAAAAGGGAGAAGAGGATAATAAGAAGCTTGTCATCGCTGAGGTTAAGATAAATCCGACCTTTTGGGACATTTTCCAAGCTAAGGGTTATGATGAGTTATTCAATTCGGACATTACATACTTAGTAGGTATAGCAAAATCTATGTCAGAAAGCTACCCAAGAATATTTGACTTCGTGAAAGAAAGACCTTGGTTGCTTAAGACAAAATGCGGAAAATCTCAGATTTATATAAGACTCTTACATATAACGCGTGAAGGAATACCAACCTTAGCCATACTAGGAAGTGAAATCGAGATATTTTCACTTCATGAAGTTATTGAGAATTTATTTTAGTTTAAGAATTAGCGAAAGTATGCATTTTACGCTCTCCTAGTAGTTTTCTTAACTAATTCCTAAAAATCAGTTTATGCCAGGTATTTTCAGAAAATGTCCATTCTGCAAAGAAGATGCTATTCTTAGAATGATAGAACCGGATTTCAGAAAGGGTGTATTCAGAAGAGTTTTTACCTGTAAGAAGGGACATGAGTTTAAAGAAGAAAATAGCTTCGATGAAGAGAGAAAGTGGGTAAAGGAAGTTTTTGAGGAACTTTCAGGGGATTAGAATGGAAAAATAACCAGATAATTCCTCGCTTACACTTTTATCAATTCCTTAATTTTACTTACAAATCTCTCGGCTTTCTCAACTATTTCCCCTACTACATCTTCTCCGAATTTAGCATAAACCTCATAGGTACTTGCTTGTCTTAATTCAAAAGCTCTGGTTAAATCCTTGCCAAAATCTTTCTCAATTAAACCTTTCAGGATTATTTCCTTTCCAAAAAGTTCTCTCAAGCCTTTATGCGTTTTTGGTGGGGCTATACCTTTAAATGCGAGAATTGCTTGAGCAGCATGGAACATTGCATAATAAGCTCTATCAATAGCAGATCTAAATCTTTTTAACTCAAGTAATTTCTTTGAATCTTCAAGGTATTCTTTTGCCAGCTCCAAGCACCTTTTCGCATATTCTTTTGTAGGTTCCATTGTCATAGAGAACAACTCCTTCTTTTATAACGTTATAAATAAAGGGAGAACCAACTTTTATTCCATGTTCAAATTCCTCTCTCGTTAAGAAAACCGTGGTTATGAAAGTTTTGAACTCATTTTCAAAATCTATTTCATAAGCGATTTCAGAAACTCTTTTCCAGTCATTTTTATCCTTGCCTATTATCAAAACATCTATATCGCTATCTTTTGTTGCCTCTCCCCTTGCCACAGAACCGTAGAGGATTATAGAATCTATTCTTTCTCCTAATTCTTTAAGCAATCTTTCCTTAAAATTCTCTAGCACATCTCTGTATTCAGCCTGAAGCTTAAGCATTTCAATCACTTTACTAATTTTGTCTAACGAAGTTTAAAAAGATGTTCTTAAACTTAATTCTTTCATCTCTCTTATTTTCCTCATGAAGAATTCTCTAAATTCTTTGTCATTCCACAGAGTTTCCATTATCTCGTCTATTATCTGCCTTCTAGCTTCTTTCTCAAGCAATTTTTCTGCTTGCTCATTTAACGGAAAGAAACATCTTTGGCAAACCTTATTAGTTGCTGGATTAATCTCTCCACATCTTAAACACTTCTTTGGCTTCAATAATTCATTATCTTTCTCGTTTTTATCCATTTCAATTCCATAGAGTTTCAGAATCGCCTTATCCACGTCTCTGCCAGATAAATGAACATAAACGCTAGCCATATCGCTATCCTGAACCCAGCCAAAGAACTCCTTCATCTGAGCTTCAGTAAGAAAGTTAGCCAAATGTGTAGCTCTTGCATGTCTGAAGGCGTGCGGGTTTACACTCTTTTTAACTTCTGCTTTTTCAGCAATAATCCTGAGAATTGTTCTCAACGAGTTATATGGCAATCTTTTGAAATTTCTTATCGAGATCCAGAGCCATGCTTCCGGGTTACCGTTAAAGGGATTATTATTTATCCACTCAGCCAGATAAGGAACTGAAGAAACAAGCCTTATCCTTCTATACCCCGTTTTGCCGTGAACAACGATTATAGCTCCATATCTATCAAACTGAACATTCTTTATTTTCATTGAAAGAAACTCTCCTACCCTGCAACCTGATTCGTAGAGAACAGCAACTATAGCTTTATCTCTTGCTATTTGTGCAGAATATATCATCTTTTTAATATCTTCTTCTGTAAGAATTTCCTCAGGAAGTTTTTTGTTTTTAACATCGTTGCATTTTATCCATGAAATCAAATGCTCCTTACCCAACCATCTGAAGAATTTCTTAATAGATCGCTTGTAATCGTATTTCGTCCAGTTAGTAAATGGAGAAGTGTTTATTATTGCAACAACCCTTTTAAGATCTTCTTCAGTTGCCTTATCAAAGTCCTTTTCAAGCCATTCCGCAATTTTTCTTAAAATGAAAGCATATTTCTGAACCCTTCCTGCTGTTATACCATTAGATATACAGTCGTTACAGAACTTTTCTATTAGCTGCTTGTTTCTATTGGAAATTTTTGATTGCCTTAGAAGCTTTAGAGCAAGTTCGTATTTCCTTGTGTAGTTGTGAATATCCTCTTTCACATTTGAATTCATTAAT
>CAZCHG010000048.1:0-10033 GCA_964498465.1 uncultured archaeon
ACTCAAGATCTCCTCCCGAAGGGGTTCGTGGGTTCAAATCCCACCCCCCGCATTCTAAAGCAGTCAGAATAATGTTCTGCAAAAATTTCATGCTGGTTAAACGCTTGCTTCTCTATTTTTAAACTATCTCTGCTGAGATCTTTTTCAACATATTTGGCTAAATTGGCTAAATCTGAGCTCTCATTTGCCTTATTTTTAGCCAAAAGCTCTCCTCTCGCAATCAAAATTATGCCATCGCTATACAATTCAGCATTGCTGCCTACAATTTTGAAAATCTCCGCTGGAAGCCTTATTCTGCAGTAAAGATTTCTGCTAATTCTTTCCATACCAATTCTAACACTTCCGAGCTTTACAAGCTTCATAAAAATGCTAGAATTGAGACAAGATAACGGCTCCCCTTTATTAATAATATAATAATGATATTATAATGTGCTTCAATCTACTTTCTGTTTGACACATAGGAAAAATGTAAGCTTAAGACTCTAAGCTTACGTTTTGTTTCAACTTTCGTAAGCTTAGGGTAAACATTAAACCGTAAGATTACAAATTAGCTTTAATGCAATGGGATATAGGTTTAAAATACGAGGAGGTGAAGCAGAAGATAGTTCAGGAACTTAAAAAACTGGAGTTAAATAAGATTAGACAGATTAGAAGAGTGACTCATCTTTGCATTGCCGCAATACAGCTGAGGAATACTCTTAGAGCTAGTGAAGCTGTAGAAGCTTTTTACCAGTTTATGCACGGAAAATTACAGGAATGTTAATGGAAAGAAGGTCACGGAAATAAGGGTTAGAAAGAGGAAAGATACGACAAGAGATGTAATATGGTCTGAATTCATAGCCTTTAAGATAGTTCAGGAGCTGAAAAAGTACAAGCTGAAGATAAGAGTTAACAGCTATGAAGTTGCATGCTTAAGAATACTCAAGGTTAACTCTCATAGTTTAAGATATACCAGGATAACCTTTCTGCTGGAAAAGGGAGTGAATCCTTCAATAGTTGCTAAGATAATCAAGCACAGCAAGCTAGATTTCATTTTATCGTATACGCAGGAAAAAATAGCTGAGAAAGTTAATTTTGAGATAGTGTAAAAAGCTGATTTATTTGCAAAAGGAAAAATAAAGCAATATTGTTAATGTAACTATGTGCAAGTGCGAACACTATGGCAATTGCGACCCTGAAACAAAAGATCAAGAATACTGCATTTTCCACAAACCGAATAAGAACAAAAAAGAAGCCGAAGAATTTTGGAGAAAGTTTCTAGAAAAATTTAAACATAGAAAAGGAGAACAGTACGAGATTATTCTTGAAGATAAAAAAGGTGAAAAAGTCGTACGCCGCAGAAGTCTTATTTTTGAATCAGAAATGGACTGTAAAGGTTATGTTTTTCCTAGATACGATCGTGAACTATTATTTGGATTTTTTCACAATGCAGTGTTCAAAAGAGCCGTAGATTTTAGTAAAGTAACTTTTGAGGGCGATATATCGTTTATTGGTGCTACTTTTGAGGGTTATGCATTGTTTGAGGGAGCTACCTTTGAGGGTGACGTATGGTTTGAGTATGCTATCTTTAAGGGCAATGTATGTTTCAGTGTCGCTACTTTTAGGGGTAAGGCTTGGTTTGAGTGTGCTACTTTTAAGGATGAGGTATGGTTTGGGAGTGTTATTTTTAAAGACGATGCATGGTTTACTAGTGTTACTTTTGAGAGCACAACGTCGTTTAATGATACTACTTTTGAGAATTATGCATTGTTTATAGGTGCCACTTTTAAGGATATTGCACGGTTTGATGGTGTTATTTTTGAGAATGAAGCAAGCTTTAATGGTGCTACTTTTAAGGATGATGCATGGTTTAAGGGTACTTTTAAAAGCGATACATCGCTTGAGAGGGTTACCTTTGAAAAATACGCGGAGTTTACTTGCAAATTCCATGGAAAATTAAGTTTCGCTAATGCAAAAATCCGTGCAATTGATATTCTTAAGAGTGCTTTTAAACTTCCAGAAGCCGAGGCTGAAGCTTGTAGGGTTCAAAGAATGCACTATGAAAAAGAAGGAAAAAAAGGTGATGCCGATAAGGTATTTGTTCGAGAAAGAAGAGCCCTAAGAAGAGCTAGAATTAGAGAGACCAAGTTAAGTAAAAGTGAAAAATCCACATGGAAATCAAAACTAGAATATTTGTGGACACCTCTTTTAGCTTATGCAAGTTCCTTGATTGAATTTCTACTAGCAGATTTAACCTGCGTATATGGAACAAACTGGAAAAGACCTATAATTCTGTGGATCTTTATAGTTCTACTCGTATTTCCATTGCTTTACTTCATAACAAAAACCGTTCCAAACGCCTATGATTTTCTAAGCTGCATGTACTTTAGCATAGTAACAGCCACAACTCTTGGCTATGGCGATTTGCATCCTGTTGGAATTGGAAGAATTCTTGCATCAATTGAGGCAATTTTCGGCACCTATATGTGGGCGGTGTTCCTTGTAGTGTTTGCAAGGAAATACATGAGATAATTAATCCAAAATTTCAAGGTTTATTTGTTTTATCGAAGGAATATCTAGCTAAAGCAATAAAAAAACTTCTAGAGTTTTCTATTTCTTAATTCTATTTGAATTAACCTACCGTATATCTATTATTTTCCCGTTATCAGTAAGGTATAGCTTTTTCACTCTAACGCACCCATAATTTTTGATATTAGATTCTCGGATATCCCGAAAATATCGCTAAGGACCTTCTTTAGATCTTTGTTATCAACTTTAGATGATTTCAAGATCTTTTGAACTTCTTTAACGAAAGTGTCTGCTGGATATGCATCTCTAACTTCAATGCCTTCCAGTATATACCTGAAAAGAATTTTGCTGGTATTTGATATAATGTACTCTTCTGTCTCGACGTAAACTCCACAACTAGCTCTTTCTTACAGCATGGGCAGGTAATTAAGGCAAACATTAGTATCAACTTTGACTCTAATTAGATTCTAATTAGAGTGATTAAGTATATAAATGTTATCATTTTTAGAATCTAATATGAGTCAAAATAGTAAATATAAAGGCAAGAGGATAATAGTTACAATCCCCTGGGGAACCTGGGAAATCATAGAGAAAAACCTAAAAGGTAAAATGGGAAATAAGGATGCTGAAATTGTAAGAAATATAGTTATTGCTTGGCTTTCTGAGAAGTCTTTTCTTAAGAAAAAAGAATAATAGGTTTACGAACTATTTTTTAATTTTAAAAATAAGTGTATAAGTTAAGTGTATAAGTAATACAATTCCTAGAGGAGATGCAAGTGTGAACTGTAGGCAAAATTTTGGTAAGATACAACCAGAGTACCAACAACAAATAATGGCAATACCAAATGTAGCTATTATAAGTAGTTTAAAATCAGTTGTTATCGGCTGATTTTCATATTTGAAAATCCACAATACAAGAACTAAAAGACCTGCGGAAAAGGAAAAATCCAAGTATACAGTAAACCGTGTTATCTATGCTGTTATACGCTTTTAGAATTTGTGTACCAAAAAATAAATATGCCAGTGCTATAGCTGCAATAATTATAGCGTAAACTTTTTATTCTCTTCTATACTCTGTTTAACCTCTTTTTCTAAATTATTCAATTTTTCCCGCATTTCCTTTAGTTCCCTTAAGATTTCATCATTCAAGGATATCACCTCAGCTATACTAAAATGATTAGCCTACTATGATTATTTCCAAAACTTCCTTAGCAAGTAGAGACAAATGCTAAAAATTATGCCAGAAATCGTTGCAAATCCTAAATCAGAAGAATTTGGATATTGCAAAAAGCGTGCAAGAAAAAAGCATATAAGTAAAGAATATACAAGCAATGTTAACACTAAAAGAAGGAAGATAAATTTAGTTTTAGTAATTTTTAAACTAATACTCCTACGAGTAAACTTATAAACAATAAATTCAATAAACTCGCAGAATTCATGTACTATTGCAATTGATGCTAAAACAAAAGCAAGTCCTGCAAAACGAATAAGATGATTGCTAGAGAAAATTTCGTTTTTGAGATTTTGTATTGCAAAAAAAAGATACGCCACCGCAACACCTAAAGAGGCTAGTGAGAGTCCAACTTGTGAGCTCTTTATGGACTTTCTTACTTGTTTTTCCAGTTTATCCAGTTTGTCTAATTTACGTTCAATATTATCCAATTTTCTCTTAAGATTAGTGTCATTGTAGTTCAGATATAACCCTCCCTAAATTGGTCCTACAATTCTTTAGCTACTTTTTATTTAAAATTTTAAGCTAAAGTAAAAAATGCAGAATACCAAAAATTAGTCATTATATCTACTTTTTAAACTACTAATTGTGCAATCTAGCCACTCCAGCTTTGATTAATGCTTCAGCATTCTTTTTAGGTAGCTTAATAGTCTCTCCATCTTTTATAACGTATACTTTTCCATCAACACCTACTATTTTTGTTTTTTTCCATTATTAAGCGTTATTTTTACCGTAATGTACTCTATCCAATTCTCTTTGTCATCAGGATTTACGATAAGTGTGAAGCTTGCGCACTCTAATTTCTCCTCCATTACACTTATTCTGTAAGTTTGACCTTTTCCGAGATCAATCATTCAATTACCCACATATATAATATTGGTAGTGGTAGTTATTCGATTATTCCTAAGTTTCTCAGCTTTTTCAATCTTTCAAGGGCTGGCTTTAATTACGGATTCAATTTAAAAAATAAACACAAAAGATAATGATGCCGACAACACCTTCAAAAATCGGTCAAGGCCAATGATAAATAGTACAAGCCAACTGCAGCTATAGCTAATAGCATTAAAGATCTTTTTAATGTGAGCACATCTTTTAAAGCCCAGTATAATGCTAAAGTAATGCTAAAAGATGTTGCAGCAACTAGTAAATTTATCTTTTTTGTTGCTACAAAAAGATAGGTGCAAACGGAGATTACTGCTACCATAAGCATAGTGCAAAAATCGACAGCCTCCTTTTTAATTGGTCCTAGTTCTTGTTTTATTCCTCGGGTAATCACAAAGACCATTATGAGATATGCCGAGAGCCAACTAATAGTAGCTAAAGTTAACAACTGATCTTTATGATTTTTAAAAATAATTAAATAGAAAACTTGCGATGCGAAGAAAAGATATGCTATTGCAATACCTAAAGCAGCTAATGTAATTCCGACTTTACCCTCTTTTGTAGATTTTTGTATTAGATTTTCCAATTTGCTTGTTTTTTGCTCAAATTTCTTTAGCTTTTCTTGGAGTTCATTTAGCTTTTTTAAAATTTCTTCATGACTTTGCATGAGCAATAATTTTCTAAGTAGCTATTAAAAAAGTTTAAAAATGGCTATTTTTTAAAGAATAATCATGCATGAATCCAAAATTCGAAAGGATTTTGAACATTTTATTAAAGCGTTAAAAATCGCTGGTGGAAGAATGATAGATCCCCACTATTTTAAATTACCTGTAGCTGAAGGAGAACCCGTATTTAGAGAAAGAGTTTACTGCTACGAGTTATATCATCAACTTCGCTGCGTTTTAGGTGATCACTATCCATACAAACTTGATGGAGAGGTAGACAAAGCTGGACATCCAAAATTTGACCGCAGTTATAAGCCTGACTTTATTATACATGTTCCAGGTGATTTTAACAGAAATTTGGTAATTATGGAGGTTAAATCAATTAAATCTATTAAAGATGATGATGTAAAAAATTTAAAAGAAGACATTAGGAAGATTAAGTACTTTGTTAACCGTGGTCACTATCATTATAGTGTCGTGTTAATATATGGAGATGGTACTCAGGAAAAATTGTCAGAACATATTATTAATCGTGCACGACGCTTTATTGGTAATTACAGGGATAGAATTTACTTAATTTGGCATAAAGGTCCTGGAGAAGAACCAAAAGTAATTAAGCTGTAGGGCAATTAATTTAGTTTAATTAGTTAGTTTTTTTCCCTAGTGAATATCCAAATACATTATAAAAATAACTGCTGCAGCCAATATAAATTCCATAAGTATCTTATTATTCAAAATCATAAAGACAAGAAAATATACGGCTGTAATAAAAAGAAGTATTCCAATAACTAAAGACTTCATTGATAATCCTACTTCCACAGCAGGCTTTAAGCCAAGTATAAAACCCATTATGAAAAAAGCCGCCATATATGAAAATACACCAAAATAGTAAGGTATAATCAGATCTAATCTCTCCAAAGTGCTTACATCATAAATTAAAAGGGTTGTTGCAAGAGCTAAAATTGATAAAATTATTACTAAATCCCTATATCTACTAGTTTCTTTGATCTTTTCTATGTTACTAATTTTTTTATTGAGTTTATCAATTTTCTCTATGCTTTGTTTAACATCTTTCTCCAAATTGTTTAATCTTTCCTCCATTTCCTGCAGTTTTCTTAAAATTTCATCATTCAAGGATACCCCTCAGCTTAACCTTACAATTTCCAGGTATTCGTGTTCCACCCTGTTATAAATTTCCTCGTAAACCTTTCTCATTATTATCTTTACCCATAGTCTCTCTCATTACTAACCAGCTCGAAAATTTCGAGATTTTCAGTTCTATAACGTAAGTTTGGATTTTGTATCCTTATCAATTATCCCAAAAGTGAAAAACTCAATTACCAAGTCATCAGCTAGCGAACGAAATTCAACGTTAAGTGCTTTTTACAGTTTTTTAGCTACCTAAAGCGTTTCTATAATTAAATAATGAGCGATGTTAGCTTTTTTGCAAATTTACGAAAAATCGAACAATTATGAGCTTATTAAAGATTTATGCTAAATTTTTCATGAAAAAAGCAAAATTCTCAATTTTAGTTTCGTAAAGCAATGTAGCCCTCATACTAGCTTAGCATATAGTCTAACATTTAATCTCATAGCTGCAGCTCCCTTTCAGGGAAATAACTATTTACTAATATTTATTTATTTAAATAATAATTCCTTTAGCTCTGTTAGCCAAAAACTCTCTTCTAAAATATAGTTTAATTATAGTTTAATTTATTCATTACTAAAAATCGAATGGATCAAAAAGAAATTAAGTGTTAAAAAAGCTGTTAGTTACTGCTTTATGGGCAACAGCAATAACAGAGATTTGGCTAGCTATGGTTTAGCTGAAAAGCTCACGGCTATAGAGATTCTTGAGAACATTTTAAAGGATAGCTTAAGAAACGCTAACATTCCAGCTTTCCTGGATAGGCTTATCTATGTTGAGTTTCTCAGGGAGAGTTATCAGATTCTTAAAGATATAAATATAGATGATAATGGTTTAACGCTGGTTTTACAGCCTGCTATAGCTAGAGGTGTGATTAAGCTGTTAAGAGAGAAATTTTTAAGAGATTTCAAGCTTGGAGAGGTTGAAAATAGAGCTGATAGAGCTGTTAAAGTTTTAACAGCTATTTTAAAGCTATTGGGCTTGGATGAGCTTGCTAAGGATCAGGGAATTATAGAAGAGCTTGTAAGAGGTGAATTAACTTTCTGGCAGGCTATAATTGAAAAAAATAATGCTAAGACTAAAGGAGATATCCAAGCTTCAGATGATCGCGTAATTAAAGGGGATTCTATGGGCTTGTCGAATGGTGGTCTTGAAGATAATAGCTCAAATTCTGAAGATAATAATATAGAGTACATTACGGTAAAAATAACGCTTAATAATGGAAAAAAACAAAAATAGTAGGTGTTGATGGAAAAGTATACGTTATAAAAGATGGAGAGACTATTAAGCTACCTAAAAAGAATGCTGAAGCATTAATCAAAGTTGGAATTGCCAAACTGTGCGGTTAACAGTTGTAAAAGTTGCAGATTACACAAAATGACTATTAAAGAGAATTACGATAGCTAATTTTTTGTATTCTGAACTTTCATTTTAGCTTAAAATTTTAAATAAAAAGCACCTAAGATTTTAATTATAATGTTTAATAGTGATTAGATAATGCAAAAAAGCCTTGGATATCCTTGAGACTTCATTACTTTGTTTTGATAGATATGCCACCATGGAAAATACATATCTACTGGTGTAAAAAGTTAGGAATACACGAAGATATTGCAAACGAAGTAAATCTATTGATAGATTTTCCTAGACAATGGATTAGGGAGAAATTAAGTCTCACTGAGGAGGAAATTAAAAAAGGCTGGAGAATTGGTTCAGAAAAATCGGAATATATCAGCTGTCGGGAAAATTTAATACAAATACTTGTACTTGAGAGGGAGAAAGCATTGCAAGATTCCATAAAATTAGGGCATGATTTCGGTAGACGAAGAAAATGGCAAATTGATATTTTACTGATTTGCGCCTATGAATACTACGGTATCCAAGGTGTTAAGGCGGCTATATTACATCACATTTTAGATTATATTGAAGGTATTGCTGAAAAATGCCCTCGAGATTTGATCCTTCACAAAATTGAAAATAAATTTAATTGGCTTACACATCCTCCAAGTCCTAAGAGAACTAGCAAAAAATACTATGAGTTTAGCTTACTTGTCTCTGAGTTAGCTAGTGATGTTTTATCATTTGTAAAGAAAAACCTTGATGACATTTTAGTTAAACTAAAATGTTGAAGGGAAAAATCCTGGGAAATGGATACTCCGAATGAAGTCTGACAGCAAATTTTTCGCTTAGTTTTGCTTAACTTATTACTTAGTTTACTTTGGATAAATTATAGGCTTAGAATAGTGATTAAGCGTTATTAAAAAATTGTTGAATAAAAAATTAAAATAATAAAAAGTGATCAATTATGGACTTTCTATCTGTGATTAGCGGTGCATTTTCTGCGTTAATTGGTGCTTATATATATCATTGGATCGATAAAGTAAGAACGCGAAAAAAAGCTGTTGAAATTTTAACATACGAATTTTAAAAATTAATAAAAGTCTGGCAGAAATGATTCTAAAAGACTTAAGTAGAAAAAGTGAAAGACTTCTACCACTTTTTTTATTCAATGCATATAATTTTGTAATAATCTCAGATCCCCAATTAGCAGATTATATTGTATATTGATAGAAATACTCATGGGCTTCTTACAGAAGTTTATCTTACTTTAAAATTGCTTGATGACTTAAGAGGGATCATCCTTAGTAAGATCTCAACTCTTAGCATCAAAAACTTAGTAAATTACGATAGTCTAACCGAGCTAATTTATACACTTTTAAAGGCAATGGAGAAACTATCTAAATTTGTATCAGCAATTGAGGTTGGATTATTTGGTAAACTAAAAACTAAGTAAAACCTGTTTGCAACTTTAAACAAACAAATGGTGTTTACATAATTGCAACGGAAAACTGCTCTATTTCGATCATTTCCCTGATGTTCTTCCATATTTCATAAGCTATTATGTTCTCCAGTTTACGCTCAAGAGGTTCGAGTAGTCTTCTAATTTTACCCTCCACGACTGAACCAAGGGTTTGTTTTAGCAAGTTTAGTTTCTGGGCATCCTTTTCTAGCTCTAAAAAAATTCTTGATTTTCTTTTACCTTTAAATTCAACATTAACTTTAACGTCAATCTTAATCGAATTCTTTACAATGCTCTCGATTCTCTCAAGCAGTATGTCTTTTACTTTCGATATCTCTTGTTCTCGATACGATTTCGGCTCTAAATAATCCCTTGCATGAATCTCAAAATGGCATTTCCTGCACAGAGTTACAAGATTGTCTAGGTTATTGTTTTCCGGATTTCTATCTATGTGATGCACTTCAAGAAAAGCGTATCCACAAAGCCGACATCTAAAATTGTCCCTTTTTAAAACTTTTTTGCGGAGAGATTCCGGAACTCCTTTTCTTTCATTCATATTTTTTATTTGGTATGTTTGTTTTAAAAAATTAAATAGGAAACTTGTCAACAACTCTGGAATACCATTCATCAGCCTGCTTAACCTTAGCTAGGTAATGCATGGAACCTATGGTATAAGTAGCTCTTGCCCTGTATGAAATCAGCTACGGATTCTGGAACTCCGTTTAGGATTTAAAAATTGTAGTTCTACTTTCTAAGATATTTAGCTGGCAATTTAAGCCTATGAAATCTGTTCTCTATTGCAT
>CAZCHG010000049.1:0-9832 GCA_964498465.1 uncultured archaeon
AGTCGGAAAAGCACATCTCGTTTGCAACACCTTTAGTTGATGCAACTTTGCCAGACGGAAGCCGTTTGCAGTTGACTTATGGCAGTGATGTGACTACAAGAGGTAGTACGTTCTCAATAAGAAAGTTCAGAACTCAACCTTTCACACCGATCGATCTAATGTATTTTGGAACTTTAGATTCCAGAATACTAGCATATTTTTGGCTGTTGATTGAAAACAAAATGAACTTCATGGTTATCGGTGAAACAGCGGTTGGAAAAACAACCACACTGAATGCTTTGATGATGTTTTTACCTCCTGGAGCAAAAGTTGTTTCGATTGAGGACACAAGGGAAATACAACTTTATCATGAAAACTGGATACCAAGTGTTACGAGAATTAGTATAGAAGGTAAGGAGATAACAATGTACGATTTGCTAAAGACATCTTTGAGGCAAAGACCTGATTACATTATCGTTGGGGAGGTTAGGGGTAAGGAAGCCCAAACGCTATTCCAAGCGATGTCCACTGGCCATGCTTCCTATTCAACTTTCCACTCTGGGGATATAACTCAGCTAATTTACAGGCTTGAAAATGAGCCGTTGAATGTACCAAGGGTAATGATACAGTTTCTAGATTCGGTTATAGTGCAAACTTTGTGGGTCAGCAAAGGTGTAAGAAAGAGAAGAGCTAGAGAAATAGCGGAATTTGTTGGACTAGACCCAACAAGCAAGGAGTTACTTATTAACCAGCTTTATAAGTGGGATCCAGTCACAGATACTTTTATACAGGTTTCTGAATCAAAGAAACTTGAAAAAATCGCAACTTTGTTGGGAGAGGATATAAATGAGGTAATAAATGAATTCAATAGAAGAAGGGAGTTTCTTGAACTCATGTATTCTAAAAAAATTAGAGATTACAAATCTGTGACCAGTTTAATTCATAGTTATTATAGGGATCCAGAAAAAGCTTTTGAGACTGTTAGGGAGTGGAACTATAGTGGAAGTAAAGAAAGTAGTTAAAGATAAGGAAGTTTTGGAAACATTAAGAGTCTTTGTCCCGATATCACTTGTTAGAAGATTTGCTGTAAAAACAAGAGAAAAACCTGAGAAATATGCCGAATTAGATAAAAAGATAAAAAGTGCAAGACTTCCAGTAACTTTGCAAAGATATTTGGCAATTGCATCATTTTATTCAAATTTATCGTTCATTTTTGGAACAGTAATTCTGCTGCTTTTGATTTATTACTTAAAAGTTAACGTACCCTTGTTTATTTATAGATTGGGGGAACTAATCTTATTAACTTTATCAAATACTCTTGGAAAATCTGCAATTCTTACCAAATTAAAGTATTATTTGATTATCATTACAATAGGCAGGTACTCTACACACTTTACAATAGCTCTAGCTTTGCTGTTTGGTATCATATTTAAATTCCTAACGAGAAAAATAATTTTATCTTATCCAAGACTATTAGTGAAAAATAGAGTTTATGAGATAGATTTGTTTTTGCCTCATGCAGTAAACATGATGTATGGAATGGCAATTGGAGGAAGTCCTGCTTACGAAATTATCAAAAAAGTTGCAGAAGCCAGAACTTTGTTCGGTGAATTAAGCAAGGAATTTGGAATAATAGTTGAAATGGTAGAAATATTCAAAAAGGACTTACTTACTGCAATCAGATATGTTAGAGATACTACGCCGAGCGCAAAACTAGCATCTTTTCTGGATAATCTTATTTTTATACTAAGAGGGGGAGGAAAACTCTCCGATTTTCTAAAAAGTAAATCTGAGGAATATCTGGAAGAGCAAGAAATATCTTTTGAGAGTTACATAAGCACAATGGGAATGTTATCTGAAATATATCTAGCGTTGTTTGTAATGATGCCACTGTTTGTTTTAATAACTCTAGTCGTAATGGGGATAACTGGTCAAAATGTTTTAATCCCTTATAGGAATGCTTTGATTCTACTGCTGCCACCGCTGGCAGGTTTGATGGTGTTTCTAATAAAGTCTGTGGTAGGCTTTCCAGCAGTAAAGCTTGAAAAGTTTGAAGAAAAATTTGGAAGTCCGAAGGTAAATTTGATTAAGACTATAGCTGGCACATTTAGAATAGGCAAATTTAGAATGCTTGTTAAAAGGGTTAAAAGATTTTTACTGCACCCATTTAGAACGCCAATTTACAGTTTGCATGTAAGAATAGTTATGTTTCACACAGCTGTAATAGCCTTAATTGTTTTTATAATTTTAATTAGATTTATAAAAATAGAAACTGCAACTGTTGTAGCTTTATCGGTTTTTCTAGTTCCTCTGATAATTTTAAGTGAGTTAAGAGAAAGAGCAATTAGAAATATAGAGAAAAACTTGCCTGATGTTTTTTCGGAATTGGCAATGCTAAACGAGGCAGGATTAACTGTGCAAGAAGGTCTAAGGGTTTTAGCATCTACTACTGAAATAGGGATTTTAACTAGGGAGATAAACATCTTGGAAAGAGAGATAAGATGGGGTATTTTAATTCCATCAGCATTCATAAGACTTGGATTAAGGATTAAAAGCGAATTGCTTGCAAGGATAGTACCTGTAATTGTTAGGACTTTGCAGACAGCAGCAACTGTAAAAGATGCCTTCTTCACTGTAGCAAAATATGCTGAGGCAGAAATTAGATTTAAAGACAGGTTAAGAAAGAATATGCTTGTTTATGTCATAATCGTTTACATGTGTATTGCAGTCTTTTTGTTTACAAGTTATGTAGTTATAAACAACTTTCTTTCAATCGCAGCACACATGAAAGCTGTGGCTAGCCAAACCATAGGTACTGTAAAGGTGTACATCAACATAGACTTCATTAAAAGAATCTTTCTTGAAGTTGCATTGATAGTTGCAGTAATTTCCGGATTAGTAGCTGGAGTAATAGAAAATGGAAAGTTATCGTCTGGATTGAAGCACGTATATGCATTTGTGATGATGACATATATAGTGTTCTTCCACATTCTTACTATGTAATTTATAAAATTGTTGCTTATAAAACCTCGCTTTTCAAGGCAAAAATGTGGCAAGGGAGTGGGCAGAGAGGCATTGGCTGTAGCTTTAAATACCCTTAATTCCTGCAAGAAGATGAAAAAGTTTCCGATAATATCCCCTTGCGGGGAAAGAGATGAGAAATGCTTAGCATCGGATAAAAAGTCCGATGAGATAGATTGCGGTGGCTAGCTTAACTCTTGTATGAAGTTTTGCTGTGAAGGCGGATGGAACGGAGAAGCTTTGCCCTTTAGGGCGAAGTAGCTCACTTGCCCTCAAGTAAATCGAGTAATGTTTTTCTTTTCTCTTTAAAGAACAGAAATCTTCTCCTTTTTACTTCAATCGTGAAATTTCTCTTTATTTCACCTACATTAGACATTATGCTA
Organism: uncultured archaeon; assembly: GCA_964498465.1. GTDB lineage: Archaea > Halobacteriota > Archaeoglobi > Archaeoglobales > Archaeoglobaceae > CAZCHG01. The sequence continues at coordinate 3,384 of CAZCHG010000049.1, forward strand.
ACGTTAACATGAAATTTACCCTCATATTTTGGATAGATCCATATTTTTCTCTCTAAATAAGAGTCCCCTCTTATGGGAGGTAACTTAAAAATAGAAGTTGGAACCTCAAAATATTTGTCAAGGTCGCTTAAATCGACAACTATTCTCTCTATTGGCTCTTCAAACAAATTTGCAAATTTTAAAGTTAGATAAAATTGCTTACCTAATGAAACCCTTCTTGGAGCAATAACTTGAAATTGTAATTCTCTGAGTTTATTTAAAGCCCTTAGCGATAACACATAAGCTAACCCATATTTTTCAGCTTTAACCAATTTTTTGATGTTTTTATACATCTTTTTCACATTTTTTACTTCTTTTGCTTTAGTTTTCTTTATCTTACTTTTTAAAATGTTTAGCAATCGCTGAGAAACTTTATCTGGTAGTGGTAAAATTTTGTACTCGTAATGTAAATCTTCAACACCCTCTAGATTACCATCTCTTGATAATGTGAATAATCCTTTATCAATCGTATAAACTTTCACATCTTTTGGGGTTATGTCAATATCATATATGTATATTACATCTTTCAAGTTACATTTCCACAAGAACTCACCACTATGTGATAATGCAAGAACTCCTGTGTCCTGTGCAGCAAGTATTATGTCTTTAGCTCTTATTAGATTTACAGGGTCAGTATCAATTTCCCATATTAGATTTTCATTGTAATCAAATGCATGTAGACCTTTTGTGCTACCGATTACAATTTTCTCTTTGTTTGCGTGAATGGCATTTATGATTCCTTTTATTTTTTTGGAATAAACTTTATCATCGGTTTCAAGATCAACAATTTCAACTTTTTTCTTTTTAGAATAGGCTAAATAGTGCTCTCTTTGATGTATAGCTGAAGATTTCACTTTTATCTCAGAAACAGAATTTCCGTTAAAATCGTAAACAAATATTTTATTTTTTGTTCTTACAGCAATAAACCAATCTGAAGAAACTTCCAAAACGGGTTTATCAAGCTGTATCTCGCGATTGCCTATGTACAAGTAGTTTTCAATACATTTGTAGTTCTTTTTTTGATCTATAGCGTAAATCCACTTATTATTAGCAGGTACTTGCATGCTCTTATAATTCCGTGGAATTTTTAAATATAAATTTTATTTTTTCAAGAAAGTACAGATATATAAAAAAGAAATTAAAAAATTCAACTAGAAGAAGAATTAAAAAGCTAATTGAAAACAACGCATGTTTACTTTGCTCCAATTTATTCACAAAAGACATCAGCATCAAGTATAAGTTGATTTGTTGGTTTGTGTACTATCATTACTGTAAAGACATCCCCAGCAGTATTTACGGTAGTAAAGTTATTCATGCTTACATTTATCTGGCAAATCTCCCCTACACTAAATATTCCATCATTAACGCTGGAGCAGTTCCAGTGACCAGTTTCTATTTTATCTGGAGCTTTCTTAAGTGCTATTTTTATCTCGGTATCTTTAATGTAGATTGGATCTCCACCTTTATGTGTGATTTGTATTAGATTTATTGTACCAGTCTTTCTTAAAGTACTGTTTCCATCCTCTACAACAAGGTTTGCTGTAGGAGCAGTTCTTGTAACTTTACCCAATCCAGCTGTAAAGCTTGCAACTATTGCTGCCATTACTACGGTTAGAGCTACCATTAGTATTACTCCAATTACGGGGCTTACACCCTTCTCATTTGACTTTGACATATTTTTACACCTCCTGCCTCTTAAAAATTAACCTAAGCCTTATATAATATTATCGGCTTTTTTAAAAAATAAAAATAAAAAATAAAAAATTTAATAAAGTATACTTTCAGCTTGTCGAATTAATTGCATTTGCTATCTGATTTATCTGCTCTTGCTGCTCCTGTATAGCTTTGACGAGCATAACAATTAATTCTCCGTATTTAATTGCTTCAGGCTTTCCATTCTCGTAAACTACCAGTTCTGGTGCAACTTTTGCAACATCTTCAGCGATTAATCCAATATCTTTTTTCTTAGTGTCCTTCCATGTAAATTCAACTGGTTTCAATGCAAGAATCTTGTCAAGGGCTCCAGAAATTGGTTTGATGTTTTCTTTATATTCAATAGATGATGGAATTGGTGGTAGAATTCTTGAAACCTTTAGAGTTTTAGTTCCAGTATCATAAACTACTGGAAGACCAGTGCCTGTGGACATCTTATATATCTTTATTGAGCTAGCGCTAACCGTTCCTGAAACATCAATACCCTTTGTAAATCTGAACACCTTGCTTGAAGTTAGGTAATACAACCTTCCGTAGTTGCTTGAAGTACCCATCTGTATGAATCCAGAGCCACCAGAGTATTCTTTAATGTACAGATTTCTCCATCTGTACTTGTACCAGCCTAGATCTTTTGTACCGTCTGGTTTTGGATTAAAGTGCGCGTGTATGTAAATAGCACTGCTTGGAGAATACAAATCGTCCGTTCTTACATTGTCTGCTATTACAGTTGCAGTTGAGTATATGTCTCCAACGACGTGAAGCTTGTAAGATGGATACTTGGTTCCTATACCCACATTCCCTGAAACACTGGTGTACATGTTTCTACCAACTATAGTCCAATCCTTGTCTGTGAGTGAGTCTGGAGATATCTTTCTTAGCTCACCAGCTCTTGAAACTGTAACCACATAATCTGAGATAGAACCAGTGGGCAATTCGTAAGCATAAATCTTGTTGGTATACAAAGCTTTCCATCTGAGGCTGGATGATCCTAAGTCATATCTACCGCTTGAAAGCGGATAAATGCTGTAAGCCTTTACGTTTCCTCTAACATCAAGCTTTGCAGTTGGAGAAGTTGTGCCTATACCAACTTTTCCTGCAGTGGTCAATGAAACTGACGAGCTGGAAGGATCTAAGAAGTATCTGGCATTGTTCTTATCTATGAACTTGTAAGCTTTGACGTTTCCAGCAACATCCAGTTTTTCAGTAGGACTACTCACACCAATTCCAACGTTGCCGTTTGATCTGAGCACAGTTATTCTAGTGATGCCGGCAGTTCTTAGGTATAAATTATCATCGTAAGTGCTTATAATTCCAGAATCAATTACTATTGGCTTGTTAAAGTAGAATCTTGATCTATCGGTTACGATGTGCGCGTATGCGCTATTCTTAGGACCGATTTCAACGTATCCAGCGTGGGTTATTATTCTTAGCGCATTGCTTGATCCCTTCTCAAGCTTTGTATAGCTGTTGTCGAACTGAATTGCTCTTACATTGGACGTGCTAGCGGGATCTACGTAATAGGCCCTGTTATTGATATCTACGAGCCTGTATGCCGCAACGCTTCCAACAACGTGCAATTTGTAAGCTGGAGAACTGGTGCCAATTCCAACGTGCCCTGAAACTCCAGCATACATGTTTCTACCGCTTATTACCCAGTCTTTATCCTTAAGCGTGGAAGCCTCTCTGTATTTGATTGTGCCATCACTATCTAATACAAGTATCTTATTTAGTGCATTGTTCCTATCAACTCTGACGAGCTTTAGCTTGTAAAGCCTTGTAATTGATGAAGGATCTACATAATATCTGGCATCATCTCTATCCATGAATTTTGATGCTCTGACATTTCCTGCAACTTCTAGCTTATCCTTTGGAGATACGGTACCAATTCCGACGTATCCGTTGCTGTTGAGAATTGTCATTCTTATGGTTCCGCTTGTTAGTAGGTACAAGTTCTCATTGTAGCTGCCAATTCTTCCGGTATCAACTCTTATCTCCTTGTTAAAGTAGAACATTGGTCTATCAGTTACAATGTGGGCCCAACCATAGTTCTTAGGTCCAATTTCGATGTATCCGTATCCTGTGTAAATCTTTAATGCTTTGTTTGAGCCTCTTTGAAGAAGTGTTCCGCCGTTTAGTTTAATTTCCTTCAGATTTGACGTACTTGCGGGATCAACGTAGTAGTAAGCGTTGTTTCTATCGATAAACCTGTATGCTTTGATGTTTCCAACTACATCCAGCTTTTCGGTGGGATAATTTGTTCCAATACCTACTTTTCCTGAAACTCCTGCGTACATGTTGTTTCCTGAAATTATCCAATCTTTATCTGCTAATGAGCTTGGAGATATCTTTCTGAATTGTCCGCTGCTTGTAACTGTAACCAAATAGTCTGAGGTTGAACCGCTTGGCAATCCGTACGCGTAAATTCTGTTCACATACAACGTTTTCCATCTAAGGCTTGATGAGCCCAAGTCATATCTATTGCTCGATTTTGGATATATACTGTAGGATTTAACGCTACCTGAAACATCAATACCCTTTGTAAATCTGAACACCTTGCTTGAAGTTAGGTAATACAACCTTCCGTAGTTGCTTGAAGTACCCATCTGTATGAATCCAGAGCCACCAGAGTATTCTTTAATGTACAGATTTCTCCATCTGTACTTGTACCAGCCTAGATCTTTTGTACCGTCTGGTTTTGGATTAAAGTGCGCGTGTATGTAAATAGCACTGCTTGGAGAATACAAATCGTCCGTTCTTACATTGTCTGCTATTACAGTTGCAGTTGAGTATATGTCTCCAACGACGTGAAGCTTGTAAGATGGATACTTGGTTCCTATACCTACAGCGGTGGCAGAAAGGTTAGCATATAGCTTTTTGCCATTCCATAACCAATCGTAGTCCTGCCCAGCAAATGTGCTGGCATCTCTCCACTTGACTGTACCATCACTGTCTAATACGAGAACTTTGTTTAGACTATCTTTTCTTACGACATGTGCAAGTTTCAGTTCATACAGTTTGGTTATGTAAGATGGATCCAAGTAGTAGGCTGAGTTATCTCTGTCGATAATCTTTCTAGCATATATTTTGTTAACCCTTTCAATGTTGTTATCGTGCATGTCGATTCTATGACTAAAGTCGAATTCATTGTAGTTTGGATCCCAGCTTATTGTTCCACCACCTAATGCTAATATGTTTCCTCTGACTTTTAAGTTTCCATAAACATCTAATTTATATCCAGAAGCAACTGTGGTTCCACCCACCGCAACCCCAGTGGCTGAAGTGTTTGCATAGAGGATGTTATCGTTCCATAACCAGTCGTAGTCCTTATAAATTAAAGTGCTAGCGTCTCTCCAATAGACATTTCCATCATCATCAATTACAAGTATTTTATTTAAAGAATTATCTTGAGAAGTTCTAGAGAGCGTTAAAGTACCCTCTACCTCTAGACTTTTTAGCTTTGAATTTTCAGCAGGGTTCAGGAAATAGTGATCATCATCTTTATCATATAACATACCTATGTATGCATTATCTGCAGTTATATCACTTGCATACATGTGGGCTGATGTAACTGAATTTTGTGCGTTTAGGTTATTTACTGACAAATTGCATGTTACATTTGCATTACCGTGAACCTGAAATATGTATTCTTCATCTACAGAAGTTCCTCCAATTGCAACTTTATCCGAAAGGTGATAGTATGGGTAGAGTATACGTATTCCGTTAGATTCACTCCATTTCCAATCGTAATCTTGTCCTCCACCGCCACCCAGTGTGCTTGCATGTCTCCAGTGGATAACTCCATACTCATCTATGACAAGTAGGAGATCGGACTCATTTTTTGGTTTTATTAACTCAAAATCTTTACCTAACGTACGCAGAGGATCTATGGAAATATTCTTAATGTTGTGATTCAATATTTTTGTAGTTTCTGGCATTAATACTCCATCATGCGGACCAACTGTACCTATGCTCCAGTTTCCAGCCCATGGCACTCTTTTAATTTGTATTTTATGGGTCTGAGCCTTGCAGTTTTGTGTATTTGCGCCAATTAATACTATAAATACTAGACACAAAACAAGCAAAATTGATTGAGCACTCTTCAAAAACCAATCACCTCTTCTAATTTTTTAATCTTAGCGGGAAATAACTATGATTAAATTTTAAATTTTATATTTAGATTTAATTAAGCAAAAAGTAAAAATTAAGTATCATAATAATAAAATATTAAAATTATTAATAAAATTTGTCTGGATAATCTGCATTTTTGAGATATATTGAACAATCACTAACGCTAGGGTTAAGAGTTATGAAGAATCTAGCAGTACCAGAACTATCTGTAGTTACGATGTAGTTTGTTGAGCCAACAATTGTAAAGCAACCTTCTGGATCACCAACAGCAAGTAATTTAAAATCTGGAATAGGGTTGCAATACTGATCAACAGCTAATACGTCGATTTCAGTATATTGAACACCTTGTAGTGTAATGTTTCTGGTAGTGGTGATACTGTAACAATATTTTGGCTCTTCGGGAAGACTGTTATCGCCATTTTTTGATAGATACTTACCGTAAGTCACATAATCTACATAATGGATGAATCTCATTGGCATATTAGTGAAATCGGATATTTCAATTGTGTTTTCGATTTTTCTTACGTTTTTGAATCCCAATTCATGTAAAGTTACGTTCCAAGCTATAC
>CAZCHG010000050.1:0-9688 GCA_964498465.1 uncultured archaeon
AATGCAAATAAATTATTACCTAACATTTTTAAACTCAAGTCAGTAGAATTTACAGCCCTTCATGGATCCAAAAGCTCTATTCTTGCTACAAAGTTAGACATTTCTTAAATTTTCCAGCGACTCATCAAAGATTACCATTGTAAAATCAACTTTTTTCTAGTTTAAAACTTTATTATTTTTGAAGAGGAAAACAGGAAAACTCACAAGTGGGCTCGCCCGGATTCGAACCGGGGACCTCCGCCTCGTAAGGGCGGCGTCATAACCCCTAGACCACGAGCCCAAACTTAAAAATTTTAAGAGAAGTTTAGTATTTAAAGTTTGTTTTTAGGAGCTATGTAAATCCTTAGAGAGATCTTTGAAAATTGAGACTTTTTATTAGTCCCTAGAAGTTTTTGGAAATGTTAGCGAATAATTTATAGCCTCTGGAATTTTATCAATGAGATCTGTGGCTGTGTAGTTATATCCCTTGTTTTTGTAGCATAAATCCCCAGCTAAACCATTTATAAAGGCTGCAGCACAAGCAGCTTTAAATGCATTGCTATTACATAGAAAAGCACCGCATATACCTGCTAAAACATCGCCAGTACCACCGACAGTCATCCCAGCGTTTCCTGTTTTGTTTATTTTCAATTTAACTCCATCAGAAATTAAATCTTCATAAGACTTAAGTAAAACAATTGCGTTAGATTTCCTTGCTGCCTTCTTTACATTTTCCTCATTGGGATCCATCTTAAATACGGTTTTGAATTCGGTTTTGTGCGGAGTCATAATGCATTCCACACCTTCGGGAATCGAACTTAACATCATTCCTGCATCAATCACAGCTTTTTTGCAAATTTTTAGAATTTCTTCCGATGCGGCTAAACTTTCATCGTTTCTTTCAGTACCCATCCCCATTACAACCACGTGGGATCTTTTTATGATTTCCTCAAATTTTTCCACGGATTCAGGTTTTATGCTATCTCCAGGTAAAGGTTTAACTATTAAGTTCGGAGAAAAACTGGCAACTACTTTACTTATGGTCTCTGGAACTAACGTGATAACTAGATCAGCACCAGCACTGTATGCTGCTAATGACGCTAAGACTGGCGCACCAGTATATGGACCCCCACCAATTACAAGAATTCTTCCATGAGAACCCTTATGTCCTTTAGGATCCCTTTTGTATGCTTTTTTTACATCTCCTGGTCCAGTTAACTTTTCAAAAAACTTGGGAATGCCGATATCTTTGACTATAAGCTCACCGACAATCTCTGAAGCTCTTAAAAGACCAGGCTTAGGTTTATGAAATGTTACAGTTAAATTAGCCTTTACAGCTTTCGAGAAACTCCCGGTATCAGGATCTAATCCGGTGGGAACATCTATTGCTACCTTGAATGCATTAGAGGAGTTAATTACATCTACAGCAGTGGATATCGGCTCTCTTAATTCACCTTTTATTCCAGTTCCTAGGATTCCATCTACTATTACATCATAATCTTTTGGTTTTAAAGAGGACGAATCTTTAATTTCTAATATTTTGCAGTTGCATTTTTCTAGAATTTCAAAGTTTTTTCTGGCTATATCGCTTTTAATTAACTTACTTCTACCCAGTAAAATTACCTCAACATCATAGTCGTAATTCAAAAGAAACCTTGCGGTAACAAAACCATCTCCTCCATTGTTTCCCAGTCCTGCAAAGATTCCAATGGTTTTTATATTTTCACCAAATCTTTTTGCAATTTCATCTGCAACACTTTTTCCAGCGTTTTCCATCAACTGCAATCTGCTAAGACCATAATATTCACAGTTTATGTCAAGTATTTCCATCTCTTCAGAAGTTATAACCATATTTTCAAGTGGAGCTTAAAGCTTTAAATTTTTAAAGGTTTAAGCTTAAAGAGTAAGGAAGCAATCAAAAATTTAAAAAGTAGCAGATGGTAGCAAAACTTCAAGGGGATTAAGGATGGATTTGAGGGTTGGTGAGGCTTTAATTGGAGAGGGTTATGAAGTAGCACATGTGGATTTAATAATAGGGCGTAAAGACGGACCTGTTGGTCAAGCTTTTGCGAATGCGTTATCTCAACTTTCCGCAGGACACACACCTTTGCTTGCTGTACTTAGGCCAAACTTAATTACAAAGCCACCAGCGATAATAGTTCCTAAAGTAACAATAAGAGATATGGAACAAGCGGAGTTAGTATTTGGTCCAGCTCAAGCTGCAGTGGCTAAGGCAATAGCAGATGCTGTGGAAGAGGGAATAATATCTAGAGATGAAATAGATGATTTAGTAGTAATTGTTAGCGTTTTTATACACCCAAAAGCTAAGGATAAACATAAGATCTACTATTACAACTATGGAGCAACCAAATTAGCTTTAAAAAGAGCAATGCAAGGATTTCCCGACGTAGAAACTGTTCTTTACGAAAAAGATAGAAGTGTACATCCATTGGTTGGTAAAAGACTAACTAAACTTTGGGACCCTCCATACTTACAGATAGCTTTGGATTTAACCGATTTAAATGAAGTTATCGAGGTTTTAAAGAAGATTCCAGACAGTGATCATATTATTTATGAAGTGGGAACACCATTAGCAAAAAGATACGGTGCAGAGGTTATACTGAAGCTGAGAGAAATTAAACCTGGAGCATTCTTTGTATTGGATCTAAAAACTTTGGATGTAGGAAATTTGGAAGCCAGAATGGCTGCAAACGCAACAGCAAATGCAGTAGTAATTTCAGGTTTGGCTCCAATAAAGACAATAGTTAAAGCTGTGCAGGAAGCGGAGAAGACGGGTATTTATTCAGTTATAGACATGCTTAACGTTGAAGATCCAATTGCTAGACTTGAAAAAATAATTGAAAGTGGTGTAACTCCCAATGTGGTTGAATTGCATAGACCAATTGATGTAGAATCTTCCAAACCGCCTTGGTTTTTAGTGCCTGAGGTTAAAAGAAGGTTCAATAATATGCTTGTGGCTGTAGCGGGAGGTATAAGAATTGAAAATGTTAGAGAAGTACTAGCCAGTGGAGCAGATATTATAGTAGTTGGCAGGGCTATAACTAGGGCTAGAGACGTTGAAGGTGCGGCAAGAAGATTTTTGCAGTATATGAAGCCAGATACGGACCAATTTAGAATTATGACGGACTTCTGAGGTGTTGTAATGGGAGTTATAATAATCAACTTTAAAGCATACAAAGAAGGCTTTGGAGAAAGAGCCTTAGAAATAGCAAAGGCTGCAGAGGAAATTATGAATAAAACTGATGAGTATATTGCAATAGCGCCAAATATAGTAGATTTGGCTGAAATAATAAAAAAGACTTCAGTTGATGTATTTGCACAGCATGTAGATCCAGTGGATTATGGAAGTCATACTGGTAGCATTACTGCTGAGATGATAAAGGAAAAAGGGGCAAGAGGTAGTCTAATCAATCATTCTGAAAAGAGGTTAAAACTTTGGGAAATAGAATATCTCGTATCGAAATTTAGAAAATTAGGATTAATATCTGTTGTTTGCACAAATAATGTTAATACAACTGCTGCTGCGTCAGCTTTAAATCCTGATTACGTTGCAGTAGAACCTCCTGAGTTAATAGGAACTGGAATACCCGTATCTAAAGCTGAGCCAGATGTAGTAAGAAACTCTGTTAAAGTCGCAAAGGATGTTAACGAAAATGTAAAAGTTCTTTGTGGGGCGGGAATAACAACTCATGAAGATTATGTTACAGCGATTGAGTTAGGTGCCGAAGGAGTGCTAATTGCTAGTGGAATAGTTAAAGCTAAAGATCCAAAAAAAGCATTAAAGGAGTTAGTTGGGCTAATGTAAAGTATTTTTAATACACTACTTTAAATACCTTTACTGAACCAAAATCTTTAATCAGTTTGAAGTGTTTAAGAGTTTTAGCATTTTCTATGTGTAATTTGTAAAACATTGAATTATTGTAAAAGTCTGTAATTTCATTCTTGTTCATAAACTTCGGCTTCAAACCAGCTATTTGCATTATAGCTACGAACTTACCACTTAATGATTCTAAATCTAAACCCATTTCTTGTGCTGTAATCACATATTTAACAGTTCTTTTCTTTGCAATCTTTATAGCCGTTTTTTCATCCTGGGCTGTGAAGAACTTAGCTGCATCTACTGCACCAGCTTGGAAGTTGTTGCAAACTACCGGTCTGTTTGCTAGGTATACTATCCAGTTTCCGTAATCCCACCAGCTCATTATACTGTATTCTGGCTTACCTTTATCTGGAGTTAAATAGTAGGAGGTTTTTTCCGTGTTATCTTTAATCCAAAGTAAAGCGTCTCTCCAATCTTTGTTCATAGTGAATGGATATTTACATAGGATAATTGCCGGAGCAATTAGGTAACCCACCACTACAAGGAGAATTAAGGTATCCTTAATTTTAACTTTGTACTCTTTCTTTTTCTCCTCTTTTTTGCTTTTTTTTCTTGAGGTTTTAGCTCTGAATTTAATTCTTCTTTCATGTTCTTCATTTTGTGGAAAAACAGGGTAACCCATTTTATCTAGAAAGATAGCTAACGTGTATGCTGAGAGGATTGAAACCGGGATTGATAAAATATCAGCAAACCTTAGCTGCAAGAGTGCTAGAAAAATTGCTGAAATGAACCAGGTTGATAAAAACCTGTTTTTTGCAATTATCAGTGATGGTAAAGCCATTAAAAATATGAAGTAGCCAGAATTGCTTATTATGGCAAATACTTGAAAGCTTTGAGCTTCAGCAATTGTGGGTAAGTATATGTTTCGACTAAGTAGATAATTTATTCCAGCTTTAAGAAAAGAAAGTTCTTTAAATGGTAAAAAATAGGCAATTGAGATGACTGCAGCACAAGCTGCGATATAGTGAATTAAGAATCCTTTTCTTTTTATAAGGTGACCTAATATTATGAAAATCGATAATGCCAAAAATGTAAAGCCTAAAAATTTATTAAGAACGAAAGATACCGAAGGTATAGCAAAAGCAATGGCTTGATAAGCAATCTGCTTGCTGTTTTCTAAGTCAAGCATTAATGCGCATAACGCTAACAATGCTGCATAAATGGGAGAACCTACCCAAGAGAAAGCTAGAAGTGTTAGAAAAACACCTGAAATGAGAACTTTAAAATCTTTGTATAGAATAAAATAAGCTGCAAATAAAATCAGCATTAAATTCCATATATGGTGATCTGCAAATCCTAACATACTTATTGAAACTACTGCAGGACATATTGCAAAAAACAATGAGGAAATTAAAGCTATATAATCATTATTAAAGATTTTAGCGGTAATTAAATACACTAAAACTGTTGAAATTAAACCCAGTATTACTGGTAAAACCACATCGAATGCTGCAACATCTTTAAATCCAATAAACCCAGGAATTGCCAGTACATAACTAAACAAAGGTAGCCAACCAATTTTTAATCCATAGGGATAGTTTAAGTAGTAATCAAACTGTGGTCGATACCCAGACTTTACAATAACTTCTGCTAATCTTATTTGATAATACGGATCATAACCACTGGGAAGAATTGGTTTCGAAAACACACTTTCTATATTTTGAAATCTTATTGCGAAAGCTAATAATAGTATTAGTGCAAAAATAACCAGAGTTTTTCTCTGCATACATCTCCTAGAAAAAACTGATAATTAAAAAAGTTTACTTTCAAGCAAAACACAGCTTTAAAAATTTTATCTTTTCATTGCTTATAAGAGCCTTTGCGTAAGCGAGAGAGATAGCAAAGGGAAGTGACTGGTAATTAAGCTTAAACACTTCTCCGAGCATGCACTTCTTTGTAGCTTTCTCCTTAATGAAGGGGAAGGGTTGGATAACGGGCGGCTTGTAGCCGACCGAAGTATCACAAGCTTAGAGTGTGAAGCTCTGGGTGAGAATCCAACCTTGTAAACTTTCACGTTGGAGGTCTCTTGCGATAAAGAGGGAGAACACCACTCAGAATTTAACCGTTAGAGTGTTTTAAAAGAATTAGGAGAGATGGTTGGATTAATGCGGGGGGAGGGATTTGAACCCTCGAACCCCTACGGGACGGGACCCTAAATCCCGCGCCTTTTCCTGGCTCGGCAACCCCCGCAATGGTTCATCTTTATGAATAAAAAATAAAAGCTTACTTAAATTTTTTAGCCTTATGTGCAAGAGTTTGATCTCAATTTTTTCACTGAAGTTTTTGTTTTTAAAGGTTTATTTCTGTTTTGGAAAAGCTTGATTGGAGATGTTTTAACTTTCGATGCACAGAAAAATGTTAAGTTATTTACTTCTTTAAAAACTAGGGAAATAAACGCTCCATTCATTTTTCTGCGACACTTCCAACTGGTGTAGGGAATGAAGTTTAAGGGAGGTTCACTATCACAAATTAAAGAATTTAGGTCTTACATGGAAAATTATTATTATCATTTAAATTCGTTGAAAAAGAAAATAAAAGACAATGTTAGGCTTAAAATAAAAAAATTAAATTTTAAAGGAAATTTGCTTGAAGTTCTTAGAAACAAAAAGGTAGTTGGGGTTGATGGCAGTCAGATTCTACCACTTAAGGAATTGGGAATTCCTCTTGGTCTCATTCAAGTTGCAAAAATCTCTATTTTGCATGGAGCTGGTAAGTATGATTTGAGATACTATTCTGCTTTTGCATCAATTGAGGAAAATATTGATTTAAAAAGATTCAAGCTAGAAATTGAAACCCTAACCGAAGAATGTAAAAACGGAGGATGGTTATTTTATGACGGTCCTCTTTATCCTGCTTTCATTGTTGAGCTTAATAAGAAGTTAAAGGAAGAATATCTTACTACTGTGAACAAACTTTTAAGTGAAAGTAAAAAACACTGCGCACCAGTCATAGGATACATAGATAAAAGCTTTTCTAGAGATTTAAGCAGAAAATTTGGATTTGAGAAAATATATGACATACATCTGCTTTTTGATATGAAAATGTTTAGTTATACTGAGCCATTTGAAACTGAAAGGAAAGATATAATGTTTTGTTATGCTAAATTAAATCCTGGACATCCCGTGAGAATTGAGTTCCCAGCTTGGATAGCTGAAGATTACGATGAGTTGATTAAAATTGTTATGGCAGAGTGTATGCTCAGTGTAACTAAAGGTTATCCGTATATTTTGGAAAGAGCACATAAATACGCTTTAATTAAAAGCAGGGAAAGATTGGCATTAATTGAGGCCTTAAATTTCGGTGAACCATCATTTAAATGGATAAGTAAACTGGAACTGGTTAAATGAAGGTGTCTATATGGAAGGTTTACTAAGCGATTATGTGTGTGGAAGAGTAGTCAGAGTTTTAAATTATGACGAGTTTGAAGTGGAAATGGATGTTAAAATAGGAGATTTTGTTAAAGTGGGAGATTTAATTGCTGTAGTTTATTCAATTTATGAGGAAGAACCAGAATACATAAAGTATCTTGGTGATATTGAAAAGGAGGAGCTTAAAAAATTTGCACCTGATCTAATTAAAGAAAGAAAAATAGCTAGATGTTTAATTCTATGCAAGGAAGATCTTGAGGAAGCTAGATATCCACCTAGAATAGGAGACAAAGTCGAAAAGATAAGCGAGTTTGAACTTAGAAAGTTACATTTCAAGGGAGGAGAACTGAAAATACCCTATCTTATAAATCTAATCAGAAAAACAAGAGACGTTGGTTTGGTTAGATCAATTATTGTGAGGTTAATGAGATTAATTCCTGAGGAATATGACTTATTAGAAATTCTACTTGCTGAAATAGAATATTCTAGGATGAGAGGAGTCTCACTTGAGTGAGGAACCGATAGGATTAGTTAAAGGTCCTGCAGAAACTCAGCATGAGTTTAAATTTGTATCACCCGATAAGTTTAGACTAAAAACTGGAGAGTTTGTTTACTATTATGTTAATGGGAAAAAAGTAATTTGTAGAGTTGTAAAAAGGCAACCTCTTCGACTTTACCCAGACATATACTTATCTAAACCAAGTGTACCTCCTGAAAGAATTATAAGAGCTCTAGGAATAAAAGCGACTGAATTCGAGCTATTTGAAATAAAAGCAACGATTATAGGTTATTATGACAAAAAGCTGGGTTTTGTAAACCCAAGAATCCCACCAAGTCCCGGGCAACCAGTTTATTTAGCTGAAAAAGAAACAATACAAGAAGTATTGATGAAAAAAAGACTTAGAGAAATAGGATCTTTACACGTGGGATACCTGCTTAACAGGGAGGAAGATGTCCCAGTTGTATTAGATACAGCTTTAGTCACAAGTGAGCACATGTGCATCTTGGCAGCAACTGGTAGTGGTAAAAGTTATCTTGCCGGAGTAATTGCTGAAGAACTGTTGAAACCTTATAATAGAGCTGCACTTTTAATACTAGATCCTCATGGAGAATATCATACTTTGAAAGAAGTAGAAAGATTAGAGGAGTTTAGGGAGGGTAATTACTCTCCAAAAGTTAGAATTTTCACAAAGGATGAGATAAAAATAAGGTTATGTGAATTGGATTATGATGAGTTAATTAACATTCTTCCTCACTTAAGTGAAAAGATGGAAGCACATTTGAACAAAGTTTACAGAGAATTAGAAGGTAAGAAATTTACTACGGATGATTTAATCGAAAAAATAAGGAGTATAAATGACGCTACAGCCAGAGCACTAATGTGGAGAGTTAGAAGATACATAGAAAATATAAGCGTCATTGATGACTACCAACACATGGAGTTAAAGGATCTGTTAAGACCTGGTCAAGCTAGTATTTTACAATTAACCGAAATGAGTGATACAGAGCAGCAAATTGTTGCATCAGTGCTGCTTAAGAGAATACTTAAGGCTAGAATAAATGCTGAAAAAGGATTAAACGGAGAAAGATTGGAGTATCCAGTTTTTATAATCATTGAAGAAGCGCATAGGTTTGCGTCGAAGGAATCTAAGAGTTACAATGTGTTGAGAACTATTCTTTCCGAAGGTAGAAAATTTGGCGTGGGAGTTTGCTTAATAAGTCAAAGACCGTCCAAAATAAATCCAGACATCTTAAGCCAGTGCATGACTCAGATCATTATGAGAATAATAAATCCATCAGACCAGGAAAATATTAGAAGTAGCGTGGAAACAATCGGAAAGGATCTAATTGAGGAATTACCAGGTTTTACCAAAGGACAAGCACTAGTGGCAGGAGTAGCAGTAAACTCGCCTATACTAATTAGAGTTAGAGAAAGATTGACATCTCACGGAGGTTCTAGTAAAAATGCACCTCTTGAATGGATAAAGTGGAAATCCGAAGATAAAATTGTGAGAATAAGCAAAAACAACCACAAGGTCTTATTTTGGTATGAATCTTAAGTTAATTTTTCTAAGCTTTTTCTAGGGACATTTTTGAGAATATTTTTTATATCATAGATAAATTTAAACAGCACAATTCAAAATTGTTAATGAATTACACTAGAAGAAGTACCTTTGTTCTAATGTGATAAAGCTCATTAAATTTAAATAAACCATATAGGCAAATAACCAACAAGTAATCGAGTTGATTTAAAAATACCTTTTTATAGTAATCTTAAAAAAATAAATATTTATAAATTCCTCTATAATAAAAAAATGGATAAATTTAAAATTCTTAAAATTAAATGAATTTAAAGAATTTTAGGCCGCCGTAGCTCAGCTGGTCAGAGCGGGTGACTCGTAATCACCAGGTCCCGGGTTCAAATCCCGGCGGCGGCTTT
>CAZCHG010000051.1:0-9542 GCA_964498465.1 uncultured archaeon
AAAATTGACTAATTTCCTTCAATGTCTACGAAAATGTTACTGCTCTGTAAGGCTTTTTCAAACAATTCCACTCTTAAGAATTTTTGTAAATATTACTTTAACTTTCTGTTATTTACTAGACCATATTACAAAGAGTTAAAAAGTAAAACTAAACTCTTGAAAGTTTTTGTAGCTTGCATGCGCAAAAAAATTAAATTTTAACTGGTATATTCTGGTTAATTAACTAGTTGTTAATTACTAGTTTTTATATTTTATAATTGTACTGGGAATTTTACTAATTAAGATTAAACAAGGCTACCCAAGCTATCTGAAAATTTTCTAAATTGTTTTTATTAAAATATTTATAAAAACTTAACAGTGATTTAAGGTTAAATTTTTGAAAGCAAACTACAAAAGAGTAAAGTCTGGAAATTAAGAAAATTAAAATTCTAATGATTCCAGGGTAATAAAGTATCTACACTTTGTAGCGAAAAATGTCTGTACCAGAATATAACAAATGTTTCTTCACATGCATTTTTAGTTTACATTCATTTTAAAAAGCGAAGTTTTCTTTAGCATTATTCCATAATTAACTTTGTAGCTTCAATTAGAGATGTAAAGGTGTAAAGAATTATGGATATAATTAAACTTGATAAAATAGAGAAGTGTGTTGGAAAGAAGTATGTATCTTTGGTAGTTAAGTATCCTATAACTTTTAAATCTGCAATAACGAGTGCTGTGGAAGTGATATATTCGCTATTGCAACCAAGAACTTTAATAGATTTTATTTTAAGCTTATTTATCTCTGGTAGAGCTACAATAGTTGAGGTTGATAAAACTAAAGATGGTTTTATTGAATCAGCGTTAATAGGTGGTGTTTTCAAGGTAAATTCCAAAAAAATAAGGGCGGCAGTACTTGTAATCACCTCTGGCAACTATAAAGAAGTTTGGGTTTATACAAAACCAAATGATGATCCAAGAATACTAACAAATATTTTTGATGATTTTGTAAAGAACAAAAATCCGTTAAAAGGTAAAACTATAGATATTTTTGGAAATGAGGAGAACCTGGAAGATTATACCTGGGATTTAATCGCAATACCGGAAAATCTAAGAAGAGAGATCGAAGAAAACATCATATGGCCAGTAAAATACATAGAAAAAATAAAAAAATTAGGTTTAGTTGTTGCTAGGGGCATTCTAATAGAAGGTGAGAGAGGAATGGGTAAAACAACTTTAACAAAAATAATAGGAAGAGAGATAAAAGGAAAAGGCACATATATAAGAGCTAGACCAAGTGATATAAGTAAACTGGGGTGGGATTACGTTTTTGAAGTTACAAAGACTTTAGAACCATCTGTATTATGTATAGAGGATATTGAGAGCCTAACTCCTAATATTAGAGATCCAGAACTATCAAAATTCATAACTGACTTTCTAGATTACCTAGATGGAGTAAAAGAGAGAGGAGACGTACTATTTCTTGCAACTACCAATGAACCAGGTTTAATTGATTTGAGAATACTTGATAGACCAGGTAGAATCGATAGAAGATTAATTCTAGATCCAAGAGATAAGAAGTTGTTTGGTTTAAAATGGAAAGAAGAAGTATTAAGAATTCACCTGAGAAGGTTTAAATTGGATCCAAAAGTTGATATAAGGGATATTGCAAAACTAATAGAAGATATACCCTATACTGGAGCACACATAAAAGAATTGGTAAATACAGCCGCAATTCAAGCACTAAGAAGAATGGGAATTGAGAAAGACTTGAGTGAAATAATCTTAACTTTCGAAGATTTTAAGAGAGCTAATGAGATTCTAAAAAGTCAAATCAAAATATAAATTTTTTAAAATTTTAATATGTGTTGCATAACCTTTAAATTGGATTTCCTAAAGATTAATTTTTGAGGGGGGCCGTGGCGTAGCTAGGCTAGCGCGGCGGGCTCCAGCGGCGATGATGATTAACGGGTCTGCTGATTAATTGTGATGACCCGTTGGAGTGCTGAGTCGAAGAGACCCGCAGGTCGTGGGTTCAAATCCCACCGGCCCCATTATTTAAAATAAAAAAACTTTATTTATATAGTAGATTAAATAGAAATATTACTAAATTATACTACTATTGTTTTAATTATAGTTCTACTTTTTAAGTAAGGCAAAGAGGATCACATATGAATATAAAAGTCGGCTGCTGTGGTTTTCCTGTTTCGATGAAAAAGTATTTTGAAAACTTAAAACTTGTAGAAGTTCAAAAAACATTTTACGATCCTCCATCATTAAAAACTGTGAAAAAATGGAGAGAAAATGCTCCGAATGATTTTGAATTTTCAATAAAAGCTTGGCAGGTAATTACACATCCGCCCAATAGTCCTACGTTTAAAAGAATGAAAAGAAAAAATAAAATTACTGATTGTGGATTTTTCAAACCTATAAAAGAAGTATTCAATGCTTGGGATAAAACAAAAGAGATTGCAGACACATTAAATGCTAAAGTTATATTGTTTCAGACACCCAAATCTTTCAAAGACAATAAAGAGAACATGAACAACATGAGAGAATTTTTCTCAAGTTTAGAAAAAAAGTATATTTTTGTTTGGGAGCCAAGAGGTTGGCGTCTAGAAAATGTAAAAACGATATGTCAAGAGTTGAATTTAATACATTGTGTGGATCCATTTATTGAAAAACCTTGCTATGGAAACATTGCTTATTTAAGATTGCATGGCTCTCATGCAAAAATGTACAAGCATAAATACACCGATGATGAATTAAAATGGTTAATGCAGTTCGTAAAAGAACTAGGTAAATCCGAAATATATGTCTTGTTTAATAACGTTTATATGTACGAGGATTCCCTTAGATTTTTAAATAACCTTAAGGAACACTAAAATTATGAAGTTGGATTTACTAATATCTTATTTAAACAATAACGTTAGTGACTGGGAAGTATACATTGAATCTACAGAATCTATTTCCGCAGAAATTGATAAAGGTAGCCTAAAAGTTATAAACAGCTTAAAAGATTTTGGATACAGCATCAGAGTTTTAAAAGATGGAAAAATTGGTTTTTCTGCATCAGATGATCCTAACGCTATATTAGATGTCGCTGATAATGCTATAAAATTATCCAAACTTTCCGGAAAAAGATTAAAAAACTTTCCAGTTGGAAATAGCTCAAAAGTTACAGGAATATTTGATAAAAGATTTAATGATATAACTCCAGATGTTCTGGCAGACCAAGTAGATGTTCTCGTAAATTCCGCGCTAGCAGTCGGAAAAGTGAACCCAGCAAAAGGTAAAATTATCTTTTCAAAATTAAATGTAAAAATATTGAATTCCTCTGGTACTGAACTGGAATATACTTCGACCTATTCTGAGGCGAGTTTAGAGGTTGTATTTGATAAATACTACGGATTTGAAATTGATCAAAGTAGATTAACTGATTTAAATCTTGAAAAAGTTGGGAGAAATGCCGCAAAGTTAGCAATGGAGAGCTCAAATCCTATAAAAATTGAAAAAGGATTCTATAATGTCGTACTCACGCCTATTGCGGTTGATCAGCTTTTCTATTATTCATTTTATCCTGCAATTCTTGCAAATAATGTAATTAAAGGAAGAAGTCCACTTATAGGAAAAACCGGTGAAAAAATCGGAAATTTAACAATAATTGATGATGGAACAATGAATGGCGGATTAAACACTGTACCTTTTGATGATGAGGGAGTAAAAAGTAGGAAGAAAATAATTCTCAACAAAGGTGAACTAAAGACTTATCTTTTTGATTTAGAGAATGCAGAACTGATGAATTGCAGTAGCACTGGTAATGGTTTCAGAGATGATTATGCTACCTACCCTTCTCCGCAACCATCCAATGTAATTCTCGATTTTGATACAAAAAGTCAAGATTTATATGATGATAGAGTTATACTAATACATTCCTTTATTGGTTCACATACAGCAAATCCTGTAAGCGGTGATTTTAGTTTAGAAGCCATGAATGCTTTTATCATAAAAGGTGGAGATAAAATACCTCTAAAGGAGATTATGATATACGATAACATATACAATCTAATTAAGAAGATAGATGTCTTCGGAAAAGATGTAAGACAAGTTAACTGTACTGTTTCACCGTCTATTAGATTTAAAGACATTAAAATATTAAGTTAAACCGGGAAATTAAAAACATTTCTTGCAATTTGCTCTAATTTTAAAATTTGATCCTTTTTAAAGCCAATATAAATTCCTCCTAATTTTCCACCAACCCATGTCCTCGTTTTCTCTCCTTTTTTCAGCACATGATTTAGGAGCTTATGAAATACTAATATGTAACCTCCATTATTTAGTTTTATTTTAATACCACCATCGATTCCATGAATATCTAGAAAAAATCCGCCACCTGGTGGAATTATATTGTTTAATTTTTCATGTTCAATATCCAAATGTGTAACCTTTGCGTATGAATAACCTTTTACATGAATATACACATGACAATTCTCCAAAAGACTAATTTTACTGGTTTTATCTCTTATAATAACTTTTACATTGCTTAATGGTAATTTTCCTGGACCAGGACCGGTCATAACAAAAAAGTATTTAACGCTTTAGATTTATCGCTTAAATTCTGTGTATCCACACTTGCCACACGTTCTTCTATCCTTATGCTCTGCTAAAAAAACTCCTTCACCACATCTTGGACAGAATTTTCTTTTTCTTATTATTTTATCGCCTTTAATTTCATAAAATTTAGATACCAAAACTTCCCCTTTCTTTGGTTTTTCTCCCTTTTTTGCCAAACTTACTCACCTCCAAAGTTCTTCCTAATCGTATGCTTATCTTCTATAGATCTTAGATCCTCTGGAGTGTAGTATATCTTAGCATAACAAAATGCCTCAGTCTTTCCGAATTCTGGTTTTATATAATCCACTATTACCCTATCAAGTTCAGCATTTAGCAATCCAGCAATTTTCTCTCTAACTTCCTTTCGTGAAGGAGTCGAACCATTGTATCTTATTCTAAAGTAAACTTCTACTCTTTTCAAGAGTGGGTTGTCTCTTTTCTTTACTATATATACTTCCACCCTCTTAGCACCTCCTCAAATAATTCTAATATTTTGCTACCATTGTCATTAACAGGGATCATTTTTCTTGTAAGATTGTATATTTCTAATTTTACGTCCCTTTTCAAGTTAATTAAAACTACGCCTTTGTCAGGTTGACCATAGATAATTATTGAATTTTCGGGCATAAAAATAGCTAAAGGTATAACAGATAAATCTTCCTCACCTTCAACGAATATCCTATATTTTTCTACATCAATTCTGAAGGTCTTTATAAGGATATCATGCAAACTAATAACCAAGTCCTCAGTTATATGACCTGGTACATTTCTTGTTTTAATTTCTTTGTAATCCTTGGACATTTCATATAATTCATTCAAAAATTTACTGTCTGCCCTTTCTCTTTTTATTTTACCATCTATTACGAAAATGTTTGGTTTTAAACCATTCTTTAGCGAATTATAACTGACTACATCTCCAACACAAGCAAATAATCTATTTGCAGTAATTTTTTTGATTTTTAAAAATACCTCTGATGTAGTACCACTATACAAAGTGCCATACGGTCTTGAGCAAATAGCTCTAATTTCTTCAGTAAGCTTTAGCATAATTTACCCTACCTTGAGCGCAAATTTTCCTGGAATTTTAATCCCCAGCTTTTTTGCAATTTCGCTTTTTTCAGGGTCAAGTATAATAACATAACCATACCACTCTCTAGTCAAATCGGTTGAGCCGCAATTTTTACACACATTAGAGTCCGTATTTATGAATTTGCATTTTCTGCAAGCAAACTCAGTCATTTACTCTTTTCCTCCTTTAATCTTTTTATGTCTTCTTCAATCCACTTTAGACTGCCAAGCCAAGGTTGCCTCATAGTTAGACCTATTTTACTTTTCTCTGGTTCTCTCTCTTTTAAACTTAAAGCTACAATTCTAGCTCTGACCAAATCTCCTTTTGATAGTGTTCTTTTTGTTTCTTTTCCTATAAGTCTCTCATTTTTCTCGTCAAAAATTATATAATCGTCCATTATTTGACTCATGTGCAATAATGCATCAAATGGTCCTATAGAAACAAATGCACCAAATTCTACAACTTCCACGACTTCACCTTCTATAACTTCCTGTAAATTAGGCTTAAACGTTATTGCTGTAAATTCTACATCAAAATATATTGCTCCGTCACCTTCTATTATTTTTCCTTCTCCAATTTCAATTATATCCTCTATTCCAATAATCATTCCATATTCTTTGTCTAATTTACCTTCAAATTGCTCCCACAGCAAATCTCTTATTACCTTTTCTAAGTCCTCCCCCAATCTAGAAGGAGGTACCCTTACAATATCTCTAACCCTTATTCTTGCATACATGTTTTCACCAAAACTAGACCAAAAGTTTGAAACACCAAAAGCATATTTAAATATAATCCCATAATACCCACAAAGATGATGTACTTGCAATTGCCTTTTTCTTAAATATAAAATCCATGTCTATTTTATACGAAAATAACCGCTTTATACAACACATCATTTCCCAATAAGATTATAAATTTTATTTTCCAAGAGTACACTCTCAACTAAGCCTATATATTCCAAACATTTCCCTCTACATTTTTAAAATTATATTTTATTTTTTAATTGAATTCTATTTTTTAAATTTTAAACTACGAAAATTTTATGTATTTCACCCAGTTCAAGAAAGTTGACAGCACAAAGTTAGAATTGATAATTAATAGTTTTTGAGTTTAACTTTTAAAGATGCTTTAGGTCTACCGAAAAATTTTATATATTTTCACAAAACTATAAAAAAGTATGAGAATCCTAGCTACAACAACAAAAGGCGGTTTAGATGATATTATTACACCAATGTTCGCTAGAGCACCAACTTTTACCGTAGTAGAAGTAGAAAATAAGCAAATTAAGGATGTAAAAATTATACAAAATCAAGCATCAATGCAACCAAGCGGAGCAGGCATTGCTGCGACACAAACAGTTTGTAATTTAGGTGTAAATGTAGTATTAACTGGTAACGTCGGACCAAATGCATTTCACGGTTTATCATCAGCTGGTATTAAAATTTATAGAGCAGATGGTCTTAAAGTCGAGGAAGCAATTAGAAAATTTTTAAACAACGAATTATTGGAAATTACATCGCCAATGCCTGGTATGAAAGGTGGTATGGGTAGAGGTAGAGGAATGGGAAGAGGTATGGGTAGATTTTTTAGATTTTAGAGATTAAAATTTTTGTTACTGCCTTCTCCTGTTCTTAATGTAAAGTTAATGTATATAGCTGTTTTAATCCGTAATTGAGATGATGATTTTCGAAAATCTCTTTCAGCAGAAAAAGCTAAAAAGAAATTAGATGATGTTTGCACCTATAAAAAAGATGTTGGTTTGCTTTTACACTAAAAAATGAAAAATAGTATAAAGAAGTTAAATAATGCTAAATAATGTAGTAATAATTGCAGATTGTTTGGAAAGTCTCTCTAAATTTACTGAAAGACTGTTGCATGGTAATAAAGAAGCTACCATAAAACAGTAGGATATAATTAAACGCAAACTCATGTCAGGCTGAAGTTAAACAAATCACAGTGTTTAATTAATAAAAATAGATAAATCCCAGTCATCAGAGATAAAACCAATAGAACTGTAAACAGTATACCGATTTACCAAAACTTGGAATGCTTGCTACACTAGTTAAAAAGATCATTATGTTTGTGAAGAATTACGTGAAACTGCAAGACTTTTTTCAATCCTTCTCAACATCAAAATGTATGGAATAGATGTAAAAAACCTAGAATTTGGCAATAAAGTTTGTGAAAATGTTAAAAAACTACAAACAAGCCAACAAGTTTATTAGAAGATTTAAAAAGCTGATTAACAGGGAACTTAATCAAAAAGGGAATGAAAATTCTAAAAAACTTTTAAAAGGTATTAATCAAAACCTCAAAAGCTTTTGTTAACTTTTTGCAATTTTATTGCTCTTTTTAAATTTTTCAAATTATATATTAGGTTAAAAACTGTCAGTATAACTTTATCCATTTAATTTTTAGAGTGAAGTCGCTCTAAAACCAAAAACGATTGCTGTTAAAAATTTTTTATGTCGAAAAGTTCCAAAATAAGCTCCAGACCAAAAAACTTTAAAGGTTCTTTATGCGCTAACTTCTCTTAATGGATTTACTCAGAACTGAATTTGATATACATCACATTGCAGTTTCGTCTAGAAGGAATATTGAAGAGCATGCACTAGTTAGGTTTATCATTTCAACACTAGCTACTCCTGAAGAAACAGAGAACTTCGTAAAAAGAGATTTAAGAGTAATAAAAAAAGATGATAAAATTATATACACAGTAAAACTCACTTCTGGCAGAAAAACTAGGATATCTCCACTGGATAAAAAAACCTACGAATTATTACTTAAAATTTCGGAAAAAAAGAGAGGTAAAGAGAGAGTTTTCAAGTATACACGAAGGCAAATGGATGAGATCATAAAAAAATATTCTCCTCCTGGAAGAGAGTATGATTTCAAGAAATTAAGAGAGGCTGTAATGAAGATCCTAAAGGATTGCTTGTTTTTTGAAGAAGATTACATTCAGTACATGCTTGATGGTATAAACTTTGATAAAGTTGTTGATTTTCTCTATGACTTCCATCCACTGTATTCTGGCATGTGGGATTTGGATGATGATGAAGTTGCTAAAGATTTTCTTTATGATTTCAAAAAATATACAGGAATAACTGATGTAAAAAAAATAGCAGAAATTCTAGGAGAAAGTGAAAACAGAATAAAAAAGTTATTAAATGCTCAGTACTAGCAGGTTTAATTGTATATTTTTTACTCCAAAAATTCAATAATCTGAGCTTTTATCTTCCCCTTGCCACCAGTTGGTTCTGCAAGAGTTCTACCGCATATTAAACACTTTACAACAGTTGATGGGTGACTAAAAATAACCTGAGTATTCTCACAATCTGGACACTTAACTCTTATAAAAATACTTCTACCTTTCTCTCGTTGCATTAAAATCACCTCTTTTTCCCTAAAACTTATGATACTTCTACTAATTCAAACCTTTTTACCCTCCAAGTAGGTCTATGATGTGCTTTCTTGCATTGAGTGCATCTAAATCTTATATTAACTCTTTTAGTTGGTTTATCTCCTCCCGGTACCTTACTAAATTTACCTAAGTTTCCTACTTTACCTCTTCTTTTTTTCTGCCTGTTAATCCACTTTAAAGCTCCAGGTTTACCCTTACCAACTTTTTCAACCTCATGAATTGTATGAGTCTTACAAAATGGACAGAATGTTCTAATTTTCTTTGGAAACTTCATAAAATTACCACCACTATTAATTATTGCTTTTTCATCGCAATCAAACTTTTATCTGCCATTATTAATGTGATCAATAATGTTCACAATGGAGTATATAAGATTTTATCTAGTATTGTTTAAAATTCTAAAGCCGTAACAAATTCCTCTTGTGTACTTTTTTACTAACTTTTCACATCGACTGTTAT
>CAZCHG010000052.1:0-9417 GCA_964498465.1 uncultured archaeon
CAACCACTTAAAATGTTTTTGAACTCAATTTTTCTTTAACTGACTAAATGTGACTACTGTCGAAGATTTAATAAATTTTATAAAATAAAATAATAAAAAATTTTAGTTTCTGGAAATGCAAAATTGAAATATTAATATTGAAAAGCAAAAACTTTGAAAATTTTTAATTTTTTTATCTAGCAACTCTAAGAGAAACATTTATACTTTTTTTTGAAAATATTAAATTTAAGCTTTGTGTGGTGATTTTAAATGGCTGTAGAACTCACTCAAATTCAAAAAGATATTCTTCACGCTCTTGTTACTTTATATAAGAAAAAGTGTGGATCATCAATCAAAGGAGAAGAAATTGCCGAACTTATTAACAGAAATCCAGGCACTGTAAGAAATCAAATGCAAGCTTTGAGAGCGCTAGGTTTAGTAGAGGGTGTTCCTGGTCCTAAGGGAGGATATAGACCTACGGCAAAAGCTTATGAGTTACTCGCTATAACTAAACCAGAAATAGCTGTAAAAGTACCTGTGATAGTGAACAACAAAGTATTGGATGATTTAAGTGCTGAGGAAATAATATTGCCAGCATTGTCTCATCCAACAATTTGTCAGGGTATTGTCAAAATAGTGGGTAACATTAAGAAGATAAACATCGGGGATGACGTAGTAATAGGTCCAACGCCTGTGAATGAGCTCATGCTTTTTGGAACAGTCATAGGGAGAGATGATACAGAAAATCTAATTGTTGTATCAATAAATAAGATATTTGCTCTTCCAAAGGATAAAGTGGGAGATCATATGTCTTCTCCAATAATAACAGTTGATGCTAATCAGCTTGTAAGAGATGCAGCTAAAGTTTTGGCATCAAACAGAATATATACTGCTCCAGTAAAGGAAGATAACAAGATTATAGGATTATTTACTTTAAATCAGGTTGCTGAAGCTGTAGCTGAAAATAAACTCGATGAAAAAGTCAGAAATGTGATGATACCAAAAGTGGTATGCGTTGAAAAGGATATGTCCATAAAGGACGCATTAAGACTAATGAGAGATGAAAACGTAAGATTATTGGTTGTTACAGATGAAAGAAAACCTGTTGGAGTTATAACTGATCATAAAATACTGCTTGAATTAGCTCCAGAGCAGGTAAAATGATTGTAGATTCTAGACTTTATGAAAATTGTGGAGATTTTGTTATTTGTAAAACATGCAATCATTACTGTAGGCTAAAAAATGGACAGTGGGGTAGATGCAGAGTAAGAAAAAACGAAAACGGTACACTAAAAGTGTACAATTATGGAATTGTAACCTCTGTAGCGTTGGATCCGATTGAAAAGAAACCGTTGAATAACTATAAACCAGGTACAAAGGTTTTATCGTTTGGAGGAGTTAGTTGTAATTTTAGATGCCCATTCTGTCAAAACTACGAAATATCCTTTGCAGACCTGAATTTTTCGTATACTAAGGAAATTTTACCTTCTGAGGTTTTAAAATTGGCTAAAGAGTACAATGCAGATGGGGTCGCTTGGACTTACAATGAACCCTCAATTTGGCATGAATATGCGATAGATTGTAATAAATTGTTAAAGGAAAATGGTTTCTTTACAGTTTACGTAACAAACGGTTATTCAAGTCCTGAGGCGATATCTCAGTTAAAAGGGTTGCTAGATGCAGCAAATATTGATGTGAAAGCGTTTAATCAAAGATTTTACAGAGAGCTTTGCAAAGCAAGTCTTGAGAAAGTTTTAAGGACTGTGAAAGAGTTCTATAAATCTGGAGTATTTATAGAGCTAACGTATTTAATCATACCTGGTGAAAACGACTCTAAAGATGAAATTAGATCTTTTGCTGAATGGGTTTGTGACTTAGATAAAAGAATACCGGTGCACTTTTCTAGATTTCATCCAGACTTCAAGATGCTTAACAAATCTGTTACACCTCTAGAAACCTTGGAAATGGCTATAGAAATTGCAAAGGACGTTGGAGTAGAGTATGTATATATTGGAAATGTCTGGGGACACAGGTATGAGAACACGTATTGTCCAAATTGTGGAGCAAAGCTAATAGAAAGAGAAGGATTTTATGTGCTTTCAATGAATCTTGACGGAAACAGATGTCCAGAATGCGGATATAAGCAAAATATTGTCATATAACTTGAATAAGGATTAAGAAAATTTTTAAATTTAATAGGTCTATCTATGTTTGAGGTTAGGCGTTTACCAACAGTTTTAACGGCTCAGGAAATAATAGATAAGGCTTTTAGAAGAGCATCGAAGGTGGGAGGTAGAAATACAAGGGAACGCATTATAAATAAGTTATCAACTGTTTCAAATATCTTATCGGATTACTTTGATAAGATTATAAAGAATCATCCAAATTATAGTGAGTTATCCGATTTTTACAGAGAAATGATTGACATATTAGTCGGTATTGATAAATTAAAGAAAAGTCTTGGTGCAGTTAACTGGGCTAAGAACATAACTAGAGCTATTATAACAAGGGGGATAAGAGAAGTTAAAGCTGGTAAAAAAGATCCAGTTGAAGTTTTAAGAGCAACATACGGTAGGGTATCATCAGTAATAGAGCAAATTAGTGAAGAACTTGAGTTTTTAAAGAATGCCAAAAGCAAATTAAAAGAAATTCCAGTTTTTACAGAAGATCCAACATTGGTAGTTGCAGGATATCCAAATGTAGGAAAATCAAGCTTTGTAGCAAGAGTGTCATCGGTTAAGCCTGAAATTGCAACGTATCCGTTTACAACCAAAAGTATACATATAGGATATTTGAATAAAAATGGACTAAAAATTCAGGTTATAGATACTCCTGGTTTACTTGACAGACCTATACATAAAAGAAATATAATAGAGAAAAAAGCAATACTTTGTCTTAAACATCTTGCAGATTGTATATTATTTATAATAGACCCAACTGGAACATGTGGATATCCTGTAGAACCTCAATTTTCATTGCTCAATGAAATTAAAAGGGAATTCAAAGATACGCCTATAATAGCTGCTTATAGTAAATCTGATTTGCATAATTTAAGAGATTTACCAGCATTTTCCAGCGTAACTGGTGAGGGTGTGGAAAATATATTAAATGAAGTCTTCAAAAACTTAAAAGATAAAAAATCAAAATCTTTTAGTGTGAAGCTCCACTGGGATGGAAATAGTTCAAAATCTTTAAGATTGTTTTAAAATGAAAAATCAGTCATGTATTCTTTGTTAATCTTTTCTGAATTAATATAATTGCAAACAATGCAAAGAGAAAAAGTGTGATACTAAATCCAGGGCACCTTTTTGGTTCTGGTGTTGTTTTTTCTGTTACATTTTTTCTCACTATTAACTCCTTATCTCCTTTGATTAAGAAGGTTCCGTGTACTGTTTTCACAAATCCTTCAAATTTATACTTCTTAGCTTCGCTTGGAGCTATGAGGGTGTAAGTTATTGTTCTGTTAAAGACCTCATCGCAGTAAAAACCCCACCTCAGTTCGTTAAAACTCTCTAAAAACAAACCTTTTGGGTCACTTGAATTGTATTTAAAGCCTTTTGGAATCTTCTCAACAATTATTACTCCATTGGGCTTAATGCTGCCAAATTCAAGCTTTAACATAACTTTAAATGGTTTATTAGGCTCAACGTACTTTGGTAAGAATCTTGTGACTACAGTTTGAGCTTGCGCAGATGATGCACTAATTAGAAGAATTAGTAAAGTAATTAAGGCAAACACAGTTGAAAGTTTGATAATTGGCTTAGTCATGGCTGATACATAGTTAGTTTTCTAGAACGATTTTTTAAGCTTTACTTAAAATGCGTTAAGTTTCACAAAAAATTTAATGAAAATTTGTGAAATTCAAAAATAGTATTTATGTACCTTATAAGCGAAAATTCAACTGCTAACAATTCAGAATAACGTTATTAAAGATTTAAATACCGCAGAAACATAAAAATGCTGAATTTTAATCTAAATTTTTAATTTCTATTATTCTTCCGACTCCTGTTTTTATAAATTTACTTCCATATTCCATTTTGAACATATTAATTGCAAGATCTCCAGTACAATGACAAGGTGCTACATATTTAACGTTTAATTTTTTAAAATCGTTTATAATTTGTTTTATTTCTGATTTTGACTTTCCTATTAGGTGAAATCCTCCTAGTACTAGAAGAATATCCTTGTTCACAGAATTTCTTGCTTTTTCGATAATTTTCACTATTCCTGGATGAGCGCATCCAGTTATAACAATTAAACCTTTATCAGTGTTTATAACTAATGATTGTTCTGTAATCCAATTGCCCATTTCTCCAGTAGAGTAAAAACCTTTACAAACCTTTGAGAATTCTGAAACCTCTAAAATTCTAGTGTTGTAACTTTTAATAAGCAATTTAAAGGTTACTGGAAAGGATTTTGGTATTACTACTGTGACATTTGAATTTTTGTCGAGTATAGACTTTAATCCTCCAGTGTGATCGCCATGAATATGGGAAAGAAAAATTATATCAATATCCTTTGGATTTATGTTAAATTTTTTCAAATTTTGTACCAGTATGTCACCGTTTCCACCTGTATCAAAGAGAATTGTAATGTTTGAAGTTTTTATGAGACAAGAAAAACCCCAATCTGAGGAAAAACTTGCATTGTAGTTATTGTTATCGTATACAATGTAAATTTTCAATTCGCTTGAATTAATAGAAGTTAGTTCTTGACTACCTCTCTGGAGATCTATACTGTTTTCTTGAGGAGATAAAAATTTGCCAGTGTCATTTATTATAAATATTACTATCCAAATTAGGCTGCACAAAACAAGAATAATTGTGAAGTTTTTCACGAAGTATTCTTTCTAATTTTTCGAACTTAAAAGTATTGTGTTTTATATTTTATTGTGTCTCAATGTAAAATTTTTTAATTTTAGCTTAAAAAGTATAACTAAAGCTATGGGTGTAAATATAATAAAAATTATAAGCTCTGGAGGCATTTTTTAATTAATGAGCAAATAAAGAGAGTAATCCCCAATAACAATAGGTAAACAGGGAGATATAATCCAAACGTGAGAAAGATCTCGAAATATCTAATTAATAATTAAATATTTGACGTTTGAATTTGCATTTTTTATTAGATTAACAATAAAATATAGTAAATTTACAAGGTATGGAAATTTTTCAGCTAAAACAAATCTAAATTTTGCAATTAGAGAAAAAACAACTAAGATTGAGTTAAATACAAATGCAAGGCACTAGAAAATATTTTTTATCACCACAGGAACTAGGCAAACCGTTTAAGTTAAAGTGTACAGGTATAGTTTTAAGGTAAAGTGAAATACGCGTAAAATCCAAAGAGTAAAATTATTATTGTTAATAAAAAATTCAAGAAAATAAAAGTTCTCCTTTTTTAATAAAAGACTCTTGTATCATACCGTCAATTTAAATTTATTTTTTATTTAAATATTTTGTAACCTTACTCTACGGAGAAAAATTGAAAAATCTTGGAATTTTCAGTTAAATATAGTCTATTAAAGTTTTTGTGAGTGGAAAGGCATCTTAAAACTTCCTAAGAATTATTACTTAATACATATGAGTTAATATCATGTATGCAGCTGTATGTCTACTTTATTTTTGAAAATCTTCGTTAAATTTTTAAATAGATGTGAACCAAAAATTTTTCAGGGAGTTTGAAGCCAAGAATTTGAAACTTAGTAAAATAATACCTAAAACTTTTAGAAGGAGGTTGATTCTTAAAGTATTGTTTAGAGGGAATTTAAGAAAAAATTTTATAAAAATTTTAAATAAATTAATATAAATTTCTTCAACATATAACTTAATTTAAATAAAATGCATTTAATATAAAAAAATTAAGTTCATAGAAAATTGGGAGGAGATAAAAGTGGGAGGATTACCTCCAGCTGGGGTGACAATAACACCAGATATGTTCATTGAAATAGGATTATTTGAGGCAATATTTCTAATAGCACTGGGTTTCTTTGGAGGAATGTTAAGTGGATTCATAGGTTCGGGTGGAGCATTTGTCTTAACACCAGGAATGATGTCAATAGGAGCACCAGGTCCTATAGCGGTTGCAAGTAACATGTGTCACAAATTCCCAAAGGCTATGATTGGTGCTTGGAGAAGGGCGAAGGTCGGCCATCTAGACTTAAGACTTGCAATTTTAATGGCGATATCAGCCATTGCTGGTGTTCAGGTAGGTATTCAAATTCAGAAGTTAATACTTCAAACATTGGGTGTAGCTGGAACAAATTTATATGTAAGTTGTGCATTTCTCATAATTTTACCAACTGTTGCAGCTTTTTGTCTTAGAGATGTTATAAGAGCTAAAAAGTATGGCATAGATGACACTGAACCAAAGTTTGCCGCAAAATTGGAGCAAAAGTTCAGAGTGCCACCGATGATAACGTTTAAGGTTGCAAAGAGAACTCAATCTCTGTGGCTAACAATTCCCACAGGGTTTGGTACGGGTTTCCTGGCGGCAACTATAGCTGTAGGGGGATTTATTGGAGTACCATCCTTAATTTATATAATTGGAGCACCTAGTGCAGTAGCAAGCGGTACAGAGTTGGGTATTGCGTTTGTGATGGGATCTACTGGAACTTGGACTTGGGCATACTTGCTTGGAGCTGTAGATTTTAGAATGACTACATTAATACTTGCGGCATCACTTATCGGAGTGCAGATAGGAGCTGTTGGTACAACCTACGTTAGGCAGTACTACATAAAGCTTGCGATGGCTGTGGTTATGCTAATAGTTACTATAAGTAGAGCTTGTGCAGTACCTGGATACTTAGCAGATTTGGGTTGGATATCTTTGGATCCAGGTTTAAGAGCATTTTTAGATTCCTTAGTGTTACCAATAATGGTTGTTGCGATGGTTGCAGTGTTTCCAATAGTAATGGTTCCAATGTGGAGAGTTAGAAGTCAGTTAAGAAGAGAGGGTGTATTAGAGCAAGCTTTAGATGTTACTGGTCATAAAGGAAGGCTTGTTCCGAAAATGCTACTATTTGGAACAATATCGGCCATAAACTATTATCTGCTATTTAGAGATCCATCAGCTTGGCCAAGATTTATTACTACTATCCCACACTCGGATATTGTGACTGCAATACTTCTAAGCACAGGAGTTGTGTTTTTAGCAATATATTGGTCATTCATACACGGTAACTTTGCACACTGTCTACTTGATTTGCTTAAAATAACATCACTCCGAAAAGATGTGGCGAAGGTTATACGTGAGGAGGGAATAGCTGGCTTAAACAAATGGATTGCCAGTGTTAAAGCTACTGGGGTTGCTGGTGGTAGCAAGTAAAACTACAGGAAAGGGAAGTGAGGAACCAAGGGCAAAAATCTTTAAACTCTCTCTTATTTCTATATTATTAATCATTTAATTTTATGAAATTCATTTATGAATTACAGTTACTTGGATGTGCTTTTAAGAAAATAGATTTTTAAGGGCAAAAATTTTATTCTACTTAGAGAGTAAAAATTAGGGAAGATACTTTTCAAATTAATGTATTTTTAAAATAACCTAATCAAGCGCCGGTGGTGTAGCCTGGCTAACACAGGGGCCTGCCACGCCCCTGCCCCGGGTTCAAATCCCGGCCGGCGCATTGATTTTTTGAATATAGCATTTTTACTATTCTTATTACCATTGTACTGTTTAGAACAACCTTAATCTTTTTTTAGAAAATCTTTAAGAAGAAAATATCGAAAAAACTTTTAGAAAGTCATTAATTCTGTGGAAATAATACTCTAAATTATTTAATGGTTACTTGGGTGAAATTTAGGTTTTCTAACTAACTTAAACATTGAAAGCACTTTTTAATGCTAAAAATAAATTGATAGATTTAAATTATTAAAAAAGCATTAGCAATTTTTAGTATTTTTAGAATTGAATTGTTATTTAACAACTAGAACTGGGCAGGTAGCATATCTTATTACACTCTCTGAGCAAGAACCAATAAGTTTGCTTCTAGCAATACCTTTTCCATGGGATCCAACAATGATAAGAGAGACTTTTTCCTTTTCAGCTAAGGATATAATCTCAATAAAAGGTTTACCGACCTTTACAATACATCTAACTTTTATATTTGGTAGCATTCTCTTTAATTTGTTTAATTCCTCTTTTGCATGATTTATTAATCTATCTTTTACACTTTTCTCACACTCTTTAAGTATAACGCTGTTAGCTTCTTTAAACATAAGGTTTTTTGTCCTTATACTTACACAAATTCTTTGAGCATCTTTTATATCATTTTCATCGACGACATGAAATAATATCACTTCATCTACCATTCCAGAGTTGGTTAAGTTTTTTAAATATTCAAACGCTTTTCTTGAAACTTTTGTAAAATCTGTTGCAAAAAGGACTTTAGTAAACATACATATCCCTTCTTAATTAGTATTATTATAAACAACAATAATAATATTAAATTTTTCAGTCAATCTAAATTTATAGCTTTTACATTTATTGTCTTGTATTTATATTTTAATTATTAACATAAAAATGATTTAAAGTTACTATAATTTCCGAAATATTCATATATATGATTAAACATAAATAAAATTGCATAAAATGAAAGTAGTAATTCCACTCTGGCTTTTTAATACTGGCTTGACTTTTCTAAAAAAACTTAGTAAAGACGTTGTTCTAGCGTATGTAATTGAAATAATGCCCTTAACTAACCATTATGAGGTAAGAAAAGACATAGAAAGAAAATTAGAAAAAGTTGCCAAAAAATTAGAGGAAAACGGTTTTGAAACGAAAACTATTGTTAGATTAGGTAACCCTGGACTGGATGTAGCTAGAGTGGCAGAAAGAGAACGTGCTGACATAATTGTAGTTCCTGTTGCAGAAGGTTTTAGAAGATATGTTTATGGAACTTTGACTAATGGCGTGTTAACATTTAGTAAAATACCAGTTTTAGTTGTGAAAGAGAATCTTTATAGTAATAATGTTTTTGAAAGACCATTGATAGCTTTACCTTTAGATGATCCAGAGTTTTGTTTGTACATTCTTAATGTTTTAAGACGTGTAAGAAGGTTGGTTAAACACGCTATATTTTATTATGCTGGAAAAGATGATGAAAAGCTAAAATATTATGCAGAAAGATCAGGTTTATCATATGAACTACTTAGAGAAGATAAAAAAGGAAATCTTGCGAAGCAAATACTTAAAGCGGCGGAAAACGTAAATGCAACATCTATAGTTGTTGGTAGAAAACCAAGATTACTAGATAGTGTGATAATGCTTGGGACAGCAGCTACAATAGTTAGAAAATCAAAAATTCCTGTGTTAGTAATTCCCAGAGTTAAAAACTTGTGGACATGAAAGCAAAATGTTTTTACAAAAGTTTAAAATTGTTATGCTAAAATATTTTTCTAAATAGTTTTAAACTAAAATCAATTAAAACAAAACGACAAG
>CAZCHG010000053.1:0-9165 GCA_964498465.1 uncultured archaeon
AACCGGGGATCTCCGCCTCGTCAGGGCGGCGTCATAACCCCTAGACCACGAGCCCTCTAACTAATCTTTGTTTAGCCACAAACTTAAAAAGATTATCTTCAATCACATTCAATTCCGAAAAATAAATTTAATTCAAAATATAATAATCACTCCAACTTTTTGTCTTACCTAATAATTGCACCAATTAAGCACAAAAAATTGGTAAGACAAAAAAATGATATCCTACGTCTTTTTCACAAAAAGAGATGTTACAGAAATGAGAATTTGATTTTAAGTAGTTTTAGCAAAAATAATTATGCTAAAAACTTCGGAAAACTGTTATCTACCGTAATTAACGCAGATAAATTCTACTCACGTTTACCCCAGCTAGCGATTTCCTGCATTTAAGCTTAAGCAAAGTTTTGCTGCAAAGCGGTCTTACCTAATTTTTCATTTTTAAAATTAATTTTTATAATTTTCATTGTTTTATAAACTTTTTTAAAACTGAAACAAATTATTAATCGATGATCCAAGAGCTGCCCACTCTCAGCGATGTAGATTACAGCAACAAGGCTGTTTTGCTCAGAATTGACATAAATGCTCCAATAATAGATTCGAAAATTCTTGACACAACAAGATTTGAGAGTCATGTACCAACGATAAAGGAGCTTGAGGATTCAAAACTTGTGCTGCTTGCCCATCAGAGTAGACCTGGTAAAAACGATTTCACAACGCTCGATTCTCATGCAAAAGTCCTGTCAAGACTTTTGGGTAGAGAAGTGGAATACATTGACGATATATTCGGCAGGTGTGCAATTGAAAGGATAAAAAGCCTTGAAAACGGAGAAATACTGCTTCTGGAAAACGTTCGCTTTTATTCTGAAGAGCAGCTGAAGAGGGATGCAGAAACCCATTCAAGATCCCACCTTGTCAGAAAGCTAAAGCCCTACTTTGATTTGTACGTGAACGATGCATTTTCAGCTTCCCACAGACCACACGCATCTCTAATAGGCTTCCCTCCAGTCCTTCCATCGGTGGTTGGCAGGCTTGTTGAAAAAGAAGTAAAAGCTTTGTCGAAAGTTCTTGAGGCTAAGGGAAACAAGGTTTTTATCCTTGGCGGGACTAAGATAAAAGATTCCGTGAAGGTAATGAAAAACGTCCTCGCTGGAAAAATAGCTGAAAAGGTTGTTTTAACTGGAGTTGTTGCAAATTACTTCCTCATGCTCTCAGGAGTTAACATAGGAGAGGAAAATGAGAGAATAGTGAACGAGAACAAAGAAGATCTGAATGATCTTGAAATGAAGAAGTTTTATGAAAAATTTAAAGACAAAATAATTCTACCTAAAGACTTCGGAGTTGAAATCGACGGAAAAAGGGAAGATATAAGCGTGGACGATTTCAAAAAGGGAAAAATTAAAGATATTGGCATAAACACGATTTCAGAACTTTGCGAGATAATTCCAGAATTCGATGTTGCAGTTATAAACGGACCTTGCGGTGTATTTGAGGAGGAAAAGTTTGCAATAGGGACTTTCGAGGTTCTAAGAGCCATGACAAAGGCTGAGTACTCTGTGGTAGGAGGGGGGCACATTGCTACAGCTGCCAGACTCATAAACGTTAGTAAGAAAGTTAGCCACGTTTCAACGGGTGGAGGTGCATGCGTAAGATTTTTAAGCGGCGAAAAACTTGTTGCCCTTGAAACAATCAGGAAATACTGGGAAAGCAAATGGAAGAAAGTTTTTCAGCCATAAAATTTTAAGATGATAGATAACGCTTTTAAAAAATACGAGAAGTTAACCCATGAACTAAAAAAATTTGAAAAAGTAGCTGTATTGCTGTCAGGTGGACTAGATAGTAGTTTTTTGCTTTACGCAGCAAAAAATGCATTGGGCAATGAAAATGTAGTTGCAGTGACCGTTGTTTTTCCATACACAATAAAAAGATGCGTTGAACGGGCGAAAAAATTTGCTGAGAAGCTGAAAGTGAAGCATGTAATCATAAAAGATGATGAAATTTTAAACGATCCAGATATCCAATACAACACAAAAAACAGATGTTACGCATGCAAAAGAAGAATGATAAAGCTTGCATCTGAAATTAAAAACTTTAAATTAATAGATGGTACAAACGCAGATGACTTGCTTGAGTACAGACCGGGAATTAAGGCTTTAAGGGAGTTTGGGGTTCAAAGCCCACTAGCCAAAGTCAACTTTAGCAAGGAAGAGATAAGAGCTGTTTCAAAAGAGCTAGGACTTGAATTCTGGAATTTAAGCCCAAATACCTGTTTGTTAACGAGATTTCCTTACAACGAAGAAATAAACACCGAAAAGCTGAGAAGAATCGAGAGGGTTGAAGATTTAATAGTTGATTGCACAGGAATTGAATCCATAAGAGCTAGATTTCATGGAGATTTAATAAGAATTGAAACAGACATGATAAAAGACCTTGTTAGCAGGTTGCTTGATAGGAAAGATTGCTTAGAAGAGATCAGAAGTCTTGGATTCAAATACGTGACTGTTCAAATAAGTTAAAGATCTATTTTCTTTAAAACTTCCTTTTCAACGTCTCTTACTGGTTTGTTTAAAATTTTAGATATTTTAACCAAATCTTCAAACTCCGGCTTAACCATCTTCTTTTCTTCGTCAATCTCTGCAACCTTTATTCTTATCTCAAACTTTTTACCCTCTACTTCTACTTCTCTAGTTACAATATCTCTTTTCAAAACGTATCTATATGTTTCAATAACTCTAACACCAAGTGTTCCGGTTTCTTGCATTATCTTTCTAGCTAATCTCTTTTTATCTTCAGGTTTAGTTAAAACTTTTATTACATAGCTCGGCCTACATTTTTTCCCAATTGCAGGTATTATTTGCACATCTAGCGCTCCATCTTCAATCAACTTCTCAATCAGATTGCCCAGAATTTCTCCTTTTACATCATCAACGTTTGTTTCCAGTATAACTATTCTCTCCTCAATCACCACAAGCCCTCCTGAACTTCGCAGCCCTGTTGGCTATAAGCACAGCTCCTATTGCGGCTCCCACTGAGTTATCCACATTGACCGTGAGAACCCCAGGAACGCACGCTTGTAGAATAGAAAGCAAAGCTGCTTCTCCTTTTCCTCCCATTCCGTATCCCTTAGATGATGGGAGTCCTATAACCGGAACGTTCACCAAGCTTGCTACAATGGATGGCAAAGCTGCTTCCATCCCAGCTACAGCTACAATTACATCCACATCCTTCTCAACAACTTCCTTAACAGCATCAAGAGTTCTTTTTAGAGATGCTATGCCCACATCACACAACACTGTTGTTTCACACCCAAGCTCCTCTGCTATCATTTTTATCTCCTCAACCAGTTCTATGTCTGCTGTCCCAGCAGCAATTATTCCTACTCTTCCCCCAGTTTTCTCAACTTTTATATCCTTTCTCCTTACTACAGCCACTTTTCCGTACTTGCAAATCTTTACCTCGTATTTGCCAGAGAATTCCTTTATAACTTCAACTTGATCCTCCCTGACCCTCGAAAGTATCACCCTTCCGCTGCTCTCCACAGTTCTCTCTATTATTTTTCTAAGCATGTCGTTCGATTTGTACTCAGCAAATATTATCTCTGGCACATCCCTTCTCTGCTCCCTTCCCAAGTCTATTCTTAGAATGTCTTCAATCTTATCCACAGCGTGAAGTCTGATTTTCCTCTCAGCCTCATCTAGGGAAATTTTTCCTTTCAAAACGTCCTCCAAAATTTTTCTTAGCCTCAAGGCTTTCACCGCTTACTTTTTTAGCTTTAACTCAAAATTGTTTTTAAACATTTTTATTCAAAAGATGCAAAAATTAAAATGCTTGTTTTTCCAAGAAAAAACCGTGCTTAGAATTTGCTGAATCACATCACCATAATAAGCTTGCATGACAGCTATTATTAAAGGATGTTGTAGCAGGTATATGGTTAAGGACTTCCTTCCAACGTAAGTTATGGGTTTAAAAAATCTAGGAACCTTCAAATTAAAGTTAAAAGAATTTCCTGCGAAAATTCCCATAAGCATAATGCCGAGCCAGGGTAGCAGGGGATAATAATCGAGAGTGCAAAAGTTCACTGGTTTTATACCGATCCACAGCAAGCTTTCACTATTTACATGAATTTCGTCGAGCTTAATTCCAGCAAAGATTAGCGTTACGCCAAGAAATGCGGCCAAGTACTTTAAAGATGCGAAGAAAGATGCTAAAATCACAGAAACTCCGAAAAAATGCAAAATTCCAAATCTAACATAGCAGCCAGTTGGAAGTGTTAGGATTGATATTAAAAGGCCCAAAAGGAAATATTTTGCACCTTTTCTCAGGTAAACCCTAGTTAACTTATTACCATATTTTATTCTTGCCAAGGTCAGGGATATCCCAGAAACAAATATGAAAAGGCCGCCTATGAACCTTGGCAACCAGAACCAGAAAATTTCCGATTCAATTCTGATCTTTCCAAAATAAGCCAAGTCAAAGAAGAAGTGGTACATTACCATTAAAACTACAGCTATCCCTCTTAAGAAGTCAACAAATTCTATTCTTTTCCAGCTTCGCTTTGCAATAGATTTTATCTCCATGTTAAAGTATTCGAAATTTTATTTCGATACTATTTGATCAATTATCGGAACTTTGCCGCAGTACTCTGCTGCTGTTAAAACCTTAACTTTCATTTCATCTCCTCTTTCCCATACTTTCCTTGTTTTCTCCCTGTAATCCTTTTCTCTTAGCAAATGATGATCGTATATGATCAGCTTCAGGTTTTTAGCATTTTCTATAATTCTGCACGTATTTCTTATGCAGCGATCCAAATTCGTCTTCGTAATCATGAACTTCATGTAAGTCGGTGGTCCATCGAGAATTAAAACGTCAGGATTCTCCTTTATTATATACTCCGCATAATCCTCTATGTATATCCCGTTTAAATCCGATGTATACAGTATCTTTTCACCCTCAAACCTGATCGTTAATGCAGTAACCCAGCCGACCCTTGAGAATTCTATCCCATGAAACAAGGGTTCTGTAAACTTTATTTCAGTTTCACCGAATTTGAAAACCCTTGAATCGTTCCACTTCACCTTTATCCTATCTAGATTTATTTCAGGGATTTCCTTCCATTTGTTCCAGTTCTTAACCCTGTTCTTGAACCATTTTAGTCCTAGATCCAGCAGCTCCTTTCTCCTTTTATTGTAATCTCCGAAATCCATGTTTGCAGCTATTGGGATAAATTCCAAAGGATTTTTATAGTCTTTCTTCTTTTTTTCCTTAAATTCAAGCGATTTGCCGGCATATTTCCTGAAAATTTTTTCATAAAAATATTCTGCCCTTTTTCTTTGCGAATCATTGATGTACTCATTTGGATTTTTCGCCAAAATAATTTTGTCCCTGTAGATATCTGCATCCTCTGGCAAGTAATGGTCATAGTGGTAATGCGTTATTACTATCACGGATGCTTTTTCACAGAACTTTTTTATTCTTCTCCTTCCTTCTTCTTTCCATTTCAGTTTTTCATCTATCGATGCTGGAAAGCTTGGTTGCATTGCAGCTATTCCTGGATCAATTACTAACTTAACATCTGGAGTTTCAACCCACAGACTACTTGACTTTGCCCCAAAAGAGTCAAACCATATGGGTTCAAATTTAATAAAGTTAAGATCATCCATTTAATTTAAAAATAAGATTAATTATATTTATTCATTCTTCCATTTCTTCAAGTTGCTTTAGCTCATTGACAAGCATGGGCAAAACCACTCCTGGATCGCTGACTATTCCTAGCGCATGCGTAGTTCCTCTGTCCAGTAATCTTGTTACAACGTATGGATTCATGTCAACAATAACCGTTTTTACAGTAGAAGGTAACAAATTACCCGTAGCTATTCCGTGAAGCATTGAAGCCCACATTATGCACATGTCAGCCTTTCTTACATACTTTCTCATTTCATCCTGAGCCACCATAACATCAGTTATCGTGTCTGGGAGGGGTCCGTCATCCCTTATTGATCCAGCAATGACGTATGGCACGTTGTTTTTAACGCACTCATACATAACCCCTCCCTTTAGAATTCCCTTTTCCACAGCTTGCTTAATTCCCCCAGCCTTCCATATCTCGTTTATCGCAACCAGATGGTTCCTATATCCTCCTTTGTAAACTCTTCCTGTATCTTTGTCCATTCCTAACGTTGTACCAAAAAGTTGTTTCTCAATGTCCATGACTGCAAATCCATTTCCAGTAAATATTGCCTGACAGTATCCCATTCTTATCAGTTCTGCCATTGCTTCATCTGCTCCTGTGTGAGCTATTGCCGTACCAACCACATGAATTATAAATCCATTTCTATCCCTCAACTTCTTCATTTCCCTAGCAAGCTTCTTTATAATTGAGTTGACCGGCTTTTCAGCAGAAACAACTGATGTCATAAAGCCAAAGATATCCGTTGGCTCTCTAGGCCTCTGAGGCGGTTCAACCCTTATGCCGTCATGTCCAACCACAACCAAGTCCCCCTTCTTTACTAAGCCCTGCCTTTTGCATACAGGTTCCCCGTTTTCAATAACTATGACACAATCCATCTCTATGTTCTTGACTTTCTTCCACTGTCCATTTATGTAAACGTAAGTTGTGTGATGGGTAGTAGCATAGAATCCATCAGGAAGCACCTTATCCGCTGGAGCTGGAGCTACTTTGACTTCTTTCTTAGGTAAAATTGCTCCAAGTTTCTCTAGCTCCTCAAATAACTTATCATCTCCCTCAACCAACATCTTACAGTAACTTTCGTCCATCTTGGTTTTGCCAACCTTGATCTCAAGTATTTCAAAATCTCCATTCATGTCCATGATCGTGTCCAAGACCTTTGGAAGTATCATCGAATCTATAATGTGCCCTTTCAGCTCCACTATCTCCCTTCTTCTCATCCTTTCTCACCAGCAAAAGCAACTAAAATGACTTAAATACATAAGTAAATCTGCTCAAAAATTTTAGTTTTACCACTTTTTAATAATCAGAGAAAGGATGATATTTAGGATTTTTCCTGCTACAAATAAGAGAGATTAAATTAACCCGCAGAAACTATCTTGCATCAAAATAGCTAACTTCTATTACTTCTGCCTCAGTGGAGTCTAATATGCCCATGTTGTAAACTCTTAAAACTCTTCCAGCTCCCTTAATGTCAAGCTTAAGCCTTATGACCGTCATCTCACTTTCCTGGATTAAGCTTTCACTAGCAAAAACCAAAGAGTGCGTATGCACTTCTTTCTCTTTTATCTTTGCTATAATTCCAAGCGTCCCCTTGTCAACATCAAATGTTCTTGTAGATGTTAAAAAGACGTAATCCCCAATATCAGCTTTTAAAGCGGTAGCTATGTTATGGGCGCTCCTTAATTCAATTGTTCTAACAACTCTTCTTATCAAATCCTCTATAATTCTTCTAGATATACCAGTCAAAACCAGACATTTCATCAAATCACACTCCTTACAAGCTGAAAGTCTCGCTTTCTAAAGCAGGGAGAACGTCAGCTCATCTATACATTGGAAGTTCCTCTTTTCTTATCATCTTCTCCTCATGCATTCTTGCTTCTTCAGCAAGCTTTTGCATTTGAGCTTCTATCATTTCAGCTTCCTTGATTAGCTTATCTATATTAACATTCCAGCCAAACATTCTGTTTAGAACGTTTATTAACTCTGCTGCAGCTTTTGGATCTGGATTAAATCCTAATGTTTCTCCAAGCAATACAAATCCTGGGAACTTCCTCGCTACACATTCATTTAATATGCATCCTACTATGCCAGAGATCGTACCACTTCTGAATATTTCAACGTAATCTTTTATCTCATCAAGTAGTTCTTTGCTTGTTGCCGCTCCAAACACCCTCCTTTTGTCCTCAAGAGTTGCAACTCCAGCTAAGGAGAAAATTCTTCTTGCATTTATCTCTCTCGCCCAATCCACAATCTTTTGACTTGTATCGTAAGTAGCGTAGGGTAAAATTGGAACGTCTGAGTGAATCAGAACAAACTCAAACTCTAAAGACTGATAAATCCTAATGGGTGGCAATATTACTCCTTCCATAAGCGATGCTATTGGTGGTAGCGCTTTTGACTCTATAATACCTATCTGTTCAAGATCCAATTCCGATATGAAGTGGGCAGAAGCTATGGTTCCGACCAATCCTATGCCAGGAAAACTCGTAAACAAGAGCGGATTCTTAACGTCTACTTTATCTACCACTATCCTAACATCGTTCATAATTGATAATTTCTTAATACCTTAGAGTTTATAAGGAATATTGTTTATATTGACTCTAAACCTTCCAAAGCTTTTTAACATAACGGACAAAAATTTGCAGAGTTTTTAAAACCGGTAAAGAATTTACGATGCTGGTTAGTTAAAATTAACAATGATAAGAAATTTAAGCTCGTTTTTACGCTGTTTCTTAAATTCTTAAAGGTAAATTACTCGGTAAGATTATTGCTTTTCAAAATTTAAATAATTTTTTCTCCTTATTAACTCATAAATTACTGTAATCTTCAATGACTAAATTTTCTTTTCCAAACACTCCCTGTAACAGTTTATTAGGCTAACAATATTCATTAGTGTACAAAATTTCCTGTTTCCTGTTTATTTTTCATGAAAAAAACTTCAAATAAAAGTCAAAAATATTATTTAAACATAAAATATAATAAATTCTCTGTAGATTCACTAAAATCCGTATATCAAATATTGTTTTGCAATCTGCACATAAATACTTTAAATTACCAATTTAAATTGTTGTTTAATTAAAAATATCTCTATTTTACTCCATAACAGTTTCAAACGTGTTTCGATTCCTGCATGATTACAAACAATTATCTTAAAGCAATTTTTATATGTAATCTCTACTTCTGTAAATCTTGCTACTGAGAATCAAGCGGTTTTAGAAAGTTACAAAGTGGGAAAAAACCCTGCTGGCATTTTTCTAAACTGGACTTTAAATGAGAGTTAAAAGGTTTTAATAACCGTTCTGGCTCTCCGCTATTTTCATAACTTTTGATGCATGCGTAGCGGAGAGTCTTCCCGTCTCAGCTCATCGACGGGCTTTCGGGAGGAACGGAACTCCCCACATCTATCTTACCGTAGCTTCGCCCTTTTGGGCTTACCCTTTCTCTTACCACCCATCCCACATCCCGAGCGGAGCTAATTTAGC
>CAZCHG010000054.1:0-7609 GCA_964498465.1 uncultured archaeon
ATAATACTCATAGCTAGCCCATGAAATACACAGTCAAGCTAAAAGGTGAGTTTAATTTGAGTGAGAGCGACATCAAGCAGTTTCATCCCTGGATTACTCCATTATTAGAAGAGATTAGGAAAAAAGGATGGAAGTACGATTTTTCAAATGTTAATGCAGAGGTTTTAGTTGAGCTTAATTTAAACGAGCTCACTTTAAATCTAAAATACTATCCACCTCGTATTGAGAGACTTGAGGAGAAAGGATCCTATGAGATTTCTGCTAAAATTGGAGATAAGCCGCCTGCAGTTATGAAAATTCTTTCAATTGAAAAGTTCAACGTTGAGATATCTACAGAACACTGCTGGTGTGCTGTGGAGATTGATCCATTCAAAAGGAAGATAAAGAGTATTCACGATATTTTATGGCATGATTTTAATAGAAGTGGTCCAAATAAGCTTGCTGAAGCAAGAGAAGTTTATGAGGTTGTAAAGTGGTTGATTGATGAGAAAGGATTTATACTAGCCGATAATTACGTGGTGGAAAATTACAAAAAGCTCCTAGATCTA
The DNA here is from genome assembly GCA_964498465.1 of uncultured archaeon. Lineage (GTDB taxonomy): Archaea > Halobacteriota > Archaeoglobi > Archaeoglobales > Archaeoglobaceae > CAZCHG01. The sequence continues at coordinate 549 of CAZCHG010000054.1, forward strand.
TTCGAAAAACCCTACAAATTCACTTTAACGCTTGAAGTCAGCGTAAAAGATGAAAACAAAGTGCCAAGTTGGGAAGCACTTAAAAAGGATTTGTACAATTTCTTCTATGAGAGAGGGTTTCTTATTGAGTTAAAGAAGGAAGATAAAGATGTATCCAGTTTGTTTAGAAAACCAATACCATAGCTTCCTTTAATACCCAAACGGGTATTCAAGAGACTTCCGTTTTATAATTCATGAATTGCTACGGTGTAAATCATAGTCTTCTCCGTAATAAGCAATAAAGTTACAATTCATAAAAAATATACTTAAAAATACACGACTGCTAAAATTTAAACCCTATTTATCTTTATTAATGCTAAAACTATTTTAAACTACATATATTGCTGGTTTTCCTGGAATTGAGTACTTCTTTTTCTCTTCTGGAATTTTATCTGGATTTAGCTCGATTTTTACGTTTATTTCCTTCTCTAGAAACTCTGCACTCTCTTTAATGATCTCATCCTCGTTTATATTTAGAAGTTTCTCATCTACTTCCTCTTTCATCTTTGAAACGATCTTTGGAATAATTTTTGCATATTTTCTGAATCTTTCATCCTTCAAAACTCCCCTTATTACTTTTTTATCATCACTACTCAGCACAATTTTAGCTAGATCTTTCTTCCAGCTCTCAGCAGTGGCTATGTAAACTGTTTTTGGTTTCTCCACGAATTTCAAAACTTCTTTTATGTCATCTATCAAACTTTTCAGGTATTCCTCCTCAGCTTCCACTATCTCATCAACCTTTGATTCATCAAATTCAGGATATCTCTCCAAACTTATGAAAGAATCGTGCTTCCAGTGCCAAATCTCCTCGCAGATGTGGGGTATGAACGGAGCTAGTAGCTTAAGCCAGTCATCAAATATAATAGCAAGATTATCGCCACCTCTTCTTAAATACCATCTGACATTGTTCATCATCTCAAAGAATGCTGCATTAACAGCTCTTCTTGTTTGTAACTTCTCTAAAGCTTCTCTAGTCTCCTTAATTGCTTTTTGCAATTTACTTATAATCCATCTATCCAGTTTACTTATTTCTTTAACCTCCTTAGTGTAATACTCTTTCGCTAGATGATAAAATCTTCTTAGGTTAGCTTGCAACCCCTCTACTTCTTTCCTTCTCCAGTCAGCATCGCTTTCATATTCTGACGCGTAAAGGATGTACAATCTCGTAACATCGGCTCCAAATTCACTTACGGCCTTTTTCATCGTTAGCAGCGGTCCTTTACTTTTGCTCATCTTCTTTCCTTCTAAACTGACGTATCCGTTAACGGCTATTGCTCTGGGCCAGTACTTCTCTGGAAAAATTGCCACGTGATGGAACAGGTAGAACAGCAGGTGATTTGGAACTAAATCCTTTCCCGAGCTTCTTAAATCAACGGGATACCAGTAGTTAAACTCGTATCTAATCCTTTCAATAATATCTTTACTAAGTTTTGATTTCTTAGAAACTTCTTCAGCGCTTCCAATTCCTAGGAATACGTAATCAAAGAACTCTGGAACCAAGTTTTCCGCTTTAATTAGACCCTCGTTTATAAACTTCGAAAGAATATAATAAGCCATGTATATTGTAGAATCTGACAAACTCTCTATTAACCACTCTTTATCCCATGGAATTCTTGTTCCAAGACCCTTTCTTCTTGCGCAAGCTTTGTCTTTTAACCACTCAATTTTGTTTCTGAATTCTTCCTTGTAATATTCTGGAATTATTTGCATTCTTTCAACAAGTTTTAAAACTTTATCCTTCCAGTCCCTTCTTGAGTAATTTAGGAACCACTGATCCTTCACAACCTTTACAACGCACTTTGTCCCACATCTGCAAATTACAGGCTTCTCACTAAACTCATAAAATACATCAGCCCATCCATTTTCGATCAAATCCCTTTGAAGAACCTCTTTTACCTCCGATACTTTATATCCAGAATATTTACCAGTTACATCCAGAAGAATCCCTTTATGAAATTCCTTTTTGTATATAATCTTTGTAGCCTGATCAAGTTTTTCTGTATCGTTTTGATTTTCAATTTTTAACTCCTCAACTATTTCTTTTGCTGGAATTTTGTATTTTTCACCCTCTATTTTTATTAAAACTATTGGTTCAAGCTTATCGAGAATAGATTCTGGAATTGAGTATTTTTTAAGTATTTCTTGATTAGATTCTAGATCCCTAATTGCTACGTAATCGTAGGGGGCATGAGCTGGCACACTCATGACGACTCCTGTAGCATTATCGGTATCAACAAAGTCTGCAGGTAATATTGGTACAGCTCTTTTAGTTACTGGGTTTATTACTTTCTTTCCAAAAAATTCCGATGCATCAGCTTTTCTAATCTCGTTTACCTTCTCCTTTAAATGCTTTAACTTCTCAAAAGCTTCTGGACTGACGACCCATTTTTCACCGTTCACTTCAGCAATAACATAAGTAGTTGGCTTCAACCAGATGTTTGTAACACCAAAAACAGTTTCTGGCCTAAGAGTTGCGCATGGAAACACCAGGCTCAAATCTTCCGAGTAAAACTTTATTACAGTAAACTCAACTATGCTAGCATCTTCACCAATCAGCAAATCGTGATCCTCTACTGGATTTCGATCATTTGGACAGTATCTTACTGGATGCGAACCCTTGATGATCAATCCTTTCTCTTTAAGTTTCCAATACTGCCATTCGATAAATTTTTGATATTCAGGATCCGTAGTGGTAAATATTCTTCTCCAGTCTATTGAATATCCGATTTTCTTCAAAGCATAAACAGCCTCCTTTGAGAAATACTCCACTATTTTCTCTGGAGTTGTAAGGGTTAATAGGATGTCCTCGGGAACATCGTGGTACTGTGTGTAAACTTGTATTGTTCTTGGATCTTTCTTTCTTATTAACTCAGCAAGGCCAATTATCGGTGTGCCAGTAACATGGAAACCCATCGGGAACAAAACATTGTAGTTGCACATTCTTTTATACCTTGCAATTGTATCTCCTATTGTAAATGTTCTAGTATGGCCTACGTGAAGATTTCCGTTTAAATAAGGATATGGTATTGTTATGAAGAACTTAGGCTTATTTGGGTCTGGTTCAGCGTGAAATATGCCATTTTTTTCCCACTCTTTTTGCCATTTTTCTTCAATGGCTCTAAAGTCTGGTTCTTGCATACAAGAATTTCCTATCTCCTTATAACTTAAAAAAATATCGAAAGAGCTGGTAATTTTTAGCACTACACATAGATTAGATTTGTGAAGTGCAACTTCTTAGAACTTAAGTTTTTAGCAACTTTAAGAATTATAATTCATTAATGGTTTAAATTAAAGTTCAAAAAACAAGAATTTGATTATTCAAACAACATAATTGCTTCAATTTTACTCTCAATCATTACAATTAACTTTGAAAAGTATTGGATCAATAACTGTAGCTTAATTTGTATAAATCTACATATAAACTGCTTTATTCAATTCTTTTTCTGTTTTTAACGATAGATGGTAAAATTAATAATTGTATGTATAGATTTTGCACGTATGCTTTAAATATCTGGTTACCAAAGCTTAAGCTTTGTTCATTTCACCACAGGAGTAAAGACTTCAGCTTGCAAGGATATAATCCTTCAATTCATATAGAATAAGGTGTGTCTCCAACTCTATCGGCCCGATATTTTCCCTAAAAGACATAATTATTCTGTTTTTTGTAAGAATCAATTATTTAGTCAGATTTCTTAGCGGATCAACCGAGCTTAGTTAAATCCATCTCTAAATAATGTTTTTTCCCAAAGAGAGTATATCTTTATTCTTAACACATGAAGTGTCCCTCGGTGATTTTTGTTTTAAATTTTGCTTTATATATAAAATATAATTATTACATTTTTAGTTTCAGAAAGATTTAAGTATATATTACTATCAGTATATACGTATGGGTGTAAAGATCACCCTAAGTATAGATGAAAAGATCATTGAAACCATCAAAAGGGAGGCAAAAAAACCAGTAAGTAAGATAGTAGAAGAGAGTCTGGTGACATATTCAACCATTTCCTTCCTGGAGAAGTTCAATCCTGAATTCATATCTCCTGAAAAGGTTAAAGAAAAGAGAAAAAAAGGTTTGAAAGCTGAAGAGGTTCTAAGGAGGCTTAGAGATGAAAATCTACCTTGATACAAGTGCCATAATTAAGAGGTACGTAGAGGAAGAGGGTACTAATGAGGTTGATAAATATTTCGAAAAATCCTATAAAAACGATATAGTTCTTGTGTTTTCACACTTTAATATAGGCGAATGTGCAGTTGTCTTTGATAAGTATGAAAGAAAAGGAATGATTAATGCTAAGGAAACTTTCAAAACTATGATAAACGAATTATACGTCCTAGCAAAGCTCGGAAATTTAATTCTGGTTCCAGTCAGTTACGATATAATTAAAACCTCAGTAGAGTATATCTTCAAGTTTCATATTTACATTGCTGATGCTATACAGCTCGCATCTTTCAAAAAAGAGAATTGCGACAAGTTTTTAACCTTTGATGAAAAACTTAAAAAGGTTCTTCAGAAATTTATGAGTAAAAAATCTTAACCACCCCATAAAACGCTTTACAGTTTAATGCGTTCAGATATCAATCCAATTTACTAGATTTTGTTACCGTTAAAGGTATTTCAGCAAATCTTCCAGTGTTTTAAGCACATCCTTTCTTGGATTAAATTTACCTTTTCTGTCAATTAGATATGCTTCAATTCCAACACTTCTTGGCACCAAATAATCAAACTCGTAATGATCTCCCACGTGTACAATCTCATTAGGTTTCACTTTTAAGTCATTGCATATCCTTAAGTAAACGGACGGTGTTTTTCTAACCTCGCCAAAATCCGATGTACAAGAGTATATTTTAGAGAAATAATTCTTTATTTTCTCAAGACCTATGTTAAGGAACTCCCAGGACGCATTGGATGTTACTATCAGTGTGTACTTACCGTAAAGCTCTTTTAGTACCTTCTTAGCGTCTGGGTAAACTTTAACTTTGTCTTTCAACTTCCAGAGAATTTCCTCTGGGTCTTCAACAAAGTTAAATCTATCGAACCAATATTTGGGTAAATACCATCTTACATCGTGATCTCCTACTTCATCGTAGCATTTTTTCACCATTTTCCAAGCTTCATTAAAATCCAAATTGTATTTCTTTGCATAAAGCTTTGGTATTTCTATTTCCCAAAACGTATCAACAAACGATTTGTCTATTAATGTTCCATCCACATCAAATGAAATTACTTTTACATTTTTGTGCTTTTGGTTCCACATGTTACGTAAAACACTACGCCATCTTAATTACTTATAATTTAAGGATGAATCTTTATCTCTTATACGTAGTGTGTGTAAATTAATAAAATTATTGTATAATAATCTAAAAATAATAAAAGGTTAAAAATTAAATTAATCAAATACTTCTTAATGTTTAAAGGCTATTATTCCAGTTACACACATTGTAAGTATTAGTACTACTATTAACGCGAACAGTGCATACTTATAATCTCTTTCTTTGATTGTTAATCCAAAAGCCACCCACATACCTATAACTGCCGCCATTGAGCAAATTGCTATTCCTAGCATTGCTATAGCATCACCCTTTGGTAAATATCCAAAGTACCAATGACCACTTAATTCTTCAATAGATCCACACTCTTTTAATATTTCATGAATACTTTTTCCTTTCCAAAGCAAATTTAAAGTGCATCCAGCATCTAGTAAGCTCGTACCCGTTAAATATATTGCTGTTCCAGTGATAGCTACAATCATTCCAACAATTGTTAACCAATATGCAATCTCTCCATACGCAATTCCTGTTATAGGTGGCTTAATTTTCTCTTTTTCCATAATATCACCTCAAACAATTCTTAACATCTCAAATCCCTGTATTATAAGCCTTATCCCAGCAATCACCATTAATGCTATAATTAAATATCTAACTAACCCCGCTTTTACCCTTAACATTATTTTTGCACCAATGATAGTTCCTACTACCAGTCCAACCAAACATGGTACAACAAATGCTGGAATTATTGCACCTCCCATGATATATGGCCATACTGCTGCAGTATCTCCGATTCCAATTAGAACCTTACTACATGCTGCTGCAACTTTTAAAGGTGCCAACATTATCAGGTTAAAAACTGGAATCATTGCCCATCCTGCTCCTAAACCAAATAAACCCGAGATTAAACCAACCCCACATAAGCATGGTATTGCTACATGTGCTCTAGTTACTTTATAATCAACCACTTTGTTGAGTGATTCCTCCCAATAACTCATAGCCAGCTCTAATTTTTCTGTGAAGCTATCAACACTTTTGACTTCGGGATATTCAACTTTTTTTCCTCCAAATAGGAAAATTGCTGATATTATTAAAACTAGAAGTCCAAGCATAAGTCTTATTAAAGCCTCTCCAAAAACACCCATTGTTTCCTTAACATATGCTGCTAGTACTGCACCAAGTGCCGCAAAGAGTGTATAAGGTACTGCCGCAAAAAACAGTAACCTTATATTCGCTAAACCTCTTCTTAAAAATGGCCTAGCCGCTACTAAAGCACCAGCCATTGCAATTACTAGTCCAGTCCCTCTAACTATGTACGAATCTATTGGTGTAAAACCTATCATCAGTGGAGTAAATATTACACCTCCACCTAACCCCGACAAAACTGCAACTATTCCAATTACTATACATATAAACAGTAAGAAAAGGGTGAATGTTATTGGATCGATTTCTGATGTTTCTTTTGGTGACAATCCACTTGCTATCGATGCTAAAAATAATAAAAGTGCAAGTGCTATTAGTACTCCACCTACAATATTAAGAATATTCCGCTTTCTTGACGTATAGCTAAAAATATTTCTCATTCAAAATAACCTCCACAAGTAATTTACTAAAAAAGCACCTCCTGTTCTCTTGTTGTTTTTTACACTTTAATTGTTCTTACTTTATATTATATTTAATTAAATTTTTCTAATTTTATAAGTTTATAAATCATAAGTTAGTATCTAATTTTAATTTTAAATAATTATTATTAA
>CAZCHG010000054.1:7709-9147 GCA_964498465.1 uncultured archaeon
TGAAAGATTAAACAATGCAATTTTATGTAATATTATATATTTAAATATTGCATACAAATTTATCAAATTTTAGTTATCTTATTTCTTCAGCTTTATCCTCATGGACAATTATTATCAACTTTTTTAATCCCTCTACAATTTCAGCTTTTATATCAAGAGCTTTAAGCATACCTTTAAAGAATGATTTGAGCATTTTTTGTTCACTTCTTGTTGAAAGTATGAAAGTATAGACATTTCCCGCACTTTTAACTTTAAACAAATTTCCATTCTCCATGTAACTGAATATTTCAAATGGGTTGGTTATTCCTCTCATTCTAAATTGAATGCCATGTTCATATCCAATTTTTTCTACCATCTGCCAAAAATTATCAGAGGCTGTCTTATTCAATTCATCAAGCATAGCGATCCAAAGCTCTATATCTACTAGTACATGTTCCCTTCCAGATAATAATTCAGTGTAAATCCTAGTTTTTTCAGGGCTTGTACTTTTTTCGAGTTCTGAATAAACTGTAATAGCTTTTCTTATAATTTCGGATACTGTCTTATTCTCTTTTCTAGCTATTTCTCTAAGTTTACTATCAGTTTCAGTATCCACTGCAACTGATATTCTTCTCAGTTTCTCTGCCATATTTTTAATTCCAGATCTCTAGATAAAAAAAATTATTTATTAAATTTTATTAAATTATATTGAGCAATACTACCATGAAATACATAAGTTAATTTTCGCGATAATTTATAACATTTTATAGACTTTGTAATTCCGATTTCAATATAATTGCACATCCTGTATGAAGAAATACTAACGTAATAATAAAAATTTATTTATTTTTTTGTAAACAAACATATTAACAGTGATACCCCATGAATTCCAGAACAAAAATATTAGCAATTATAGATGAACACGAAAATGGTAAAGAGATTGCGGAAAATATTGAAAGAGTGATTAGATCATGGAAAGATCCAGAAATTTACTTGTTATATGTTGTGGATCTAAGTTATTTACCTCCTGATATTTTTGCTAGCTTGGATAAGAAATTTTATGATAAACTTAGAGAAAAAGGGTCAAAAGTTTTAAATGAAGTTATTAATGAATTAAAAGATAAAAGATTAAACGTAAAAAGAGCTAACATGTATTTTGGACTAGCAGCTGAGGGTATTCTTAGATATGAGAGAGAAATAAAACCTGACATAATAGTAATACACGAAAGGAAGACTGCCATTAGAAAAACTATAAAAGGGCTTCCAGCAGTAGTTCTTGCTAAATCAAAAGCACCAGTTTTTATATCAGGGTAATATAACTAAATTTTATTAAAAATTTATAATAATTTTTTTGGCTATTACTTTTAATTTTCCTTGTCGTTTTGTTTTAATTGATTTTAGTTTAAAACTATTTAGAAAAATATTTTTTAGCATAACAATAATTCAAACTTTTGTAAAA
>CAZCHG010000055.1:0-8850 GCA_964498465.1 uncultured archaeon
TGAAACTGTTTCGCAAGGCAAAACAGTTCATGTTTCTAGTTTAACTAAGCTTTTCTCTAGTTCTTCGACGTCAAAATTTTAAATTAGCAAAAAGTAATAAAAACAAAAGAATCTTTAATTTTTGAAACACTATAAACACTTTAAGAAAATTTAAAATTGGTGTTAAAATGCCTGGAATAGTTCCGCATAGACATTGTCCAGTTTGTGGAAAAGCTATAGAACCTGATAAAACATTTTGCAGTAAGGAATGTGAAGCAGAAATGGCAAGAATGCAAAAAAGACAGAGGAACTATATGATATTTTTATTTATATTGTTCTTGGTGTTCTTTACACTACTTATAGCCACATCTATACGCTAAATTATTCAAATCGGAACTCAAAATGAAAAGAGCCTTCGTATTAATAGCAAATAAAGCCAGCACGGCACCCTTTAAATTGAACGATCTTGCTGGAGCTGCTGGTAGGATGGATATTGTATGTAGATGTATTGCTCAATCCCTTTTGTTATCACATAGTATAAGAAAAAATGTTGTGTTTTACTCTATACTTTTGGGGAACCCAGACCCACCCAAGGCTATAAAAGTTGTAGGCGATGAGGTCAAATATTTAGGTCCAGATGAAAGAAACATAGCTGGATTAATTAAAAAAGCCTTATCATTAAAAGTTTCTGAGAATTGGGTGCGTAGTACTCCTGGTTTCTATATAGCTAGAAGAAGTTTAAGTGAAATATTAAATGAACTAAAAGATGAAAATTTTGAAATAATTTATCTTAAAGAAGATGGTGTAGACATTCGTAATGTTGTGAAAAAATTTAAATCTCCGGCATTTATATTAGGAGATCATTTAGGAGTTCCAAGGGATTTAGAAAAAATTATATTAGAATTTGCAGATTATATAGTTTCACTTCTGCCAATTTCGCTACAGGCTGACCAGTGTATATTAATTGCAAATTATGAGATCGATAGAATTAGAATTATGTGAAAAGTGTGTTAAAAGGCTTAACATCGATGTTAGAATTGTGAATCCAGAAAATTGTATACTTTGCTCAGGGCTACTTTGGAAAATAGATGACATTTGTAAAAGAATCCTAGATAGGCTAAAAGAATTTGAATTTCGAAGTTTCAGTGTGGGAACAAAATTGGAGGGCAGTATAAAATTTTTAGAAAAGTACATTTTTGAAAAATATAACGTAGAGCAGGATAAAAGCATAAAATACCATTTTAACAGCGAGATATCAAGAAGATTAAGAAAATTAACTAATAAACCTGTAAAAGCTCAGAATGCGGACATCAATATAATATTTAATCCAGAAATAAATGATTTCGAGATAAATATAAAACCTTTATATATTTATGGTAGATATAAAAAAAGAATCAGGAATATACCACAAACCAGATGGATTTGTACAAAGTGTAATGGAAAAGGTTGTGAGATTTGCAATTTCACTGGTAAAAAATACATAACATCTGTGGAGGAATTAATACTGGCACCTTTGCTTGAATTAACTAGGGGCGAGGACGGCTGCCTACACGGAGCTGGGAGAGAAGATGTAGATGCTAGAATGCTTGGAAACGGAAGACCATTTGTTATTGAAATTAAAAACCCAAGAGTTAGAAGTATAGACTTAAAACTTGCTGAGAGTTTGATAAACGAGAGATGCAGGGGAAAAGTTTTAGTTTCCGAATTAAAATTTGTAAATAAAAATGCTATTGAATTTATAAAATCTGAAAAATTTAAAAAAATATACAGAGTCAAGGTCATTTTTAGCAGGGAAATAGATAGAGAGACTTTAATTAAAGCTCTTGAACAACTGAAAAATAGAAGAATATTACAGAGGACGCCGAGAAGGGTAGAACATAGAAGGGCCGACTTAGTTAGAGAAAGATGGACCTACGATGTAAAATTGCTCTTTCACAGAGGAAATATTGCTGTTATTCAAATCGAAGCTGATAGTGGACTTTACATTAAGGAGCTGATAAATGGCGATGAAGGTAGAACTAGGCCTAGTCTTACAGAAGTATTAAATATACCATCAGAAGTTGCTAAACTAGACGTTATAGAAGTAAAAGGTGGGCTTTAAATGGGTTGGAAATCACATGGATTTAGAATAAAATCTAGAAAGAAGTTAAGAAAGAAAATAAGAGAGAAAGGAATTAAAATCAGAAGAGCTTTACAGGTTTTTGAAGTAGGGCAAAGAGTTCACATTGATATAGATCCTGCCGTTCATAAAGGCATGCCACATCCACGTTTTCAAGGCAGAACTGGCGTTGTTATAGGAAAAAGAGGAAGAGCTTACTTAGTTAGAATAAGAGACGGTGGTTTATACAAAACGTTGATAGTTAGGCCTGAACATTTGAAGTTACAGACTTAGGGAGCGAAATCTATGGGTTTTAGAGAAGTGAAAAACTTTGAATTCATAACAATTTCTGAAGCTAAGGAAGTAATGGAAAAAATTGCAGAAAAAAGACGTGAAGAGGCAGAACTCCTATTTGAAACTAGAAAAGCTTTGAGACATCTAAGAACATTTTCGAAATTACCTGCGGATAAAGCGAAGGAACTTGTAGATGAGTTAGTTAAACTACCACAAGTAGGTAGAAGAGACTTGGCGGTTAAGCTAGCAGATATTCTACCAAGAACTATTGATGAAGTTAGAATCATATTTGCAAAAGAGAGGTTCACTTTAACTACAGAGCAAATAAAGGAAATACTAGAGGTTATAAATAAATACAGAAGTTAAATATCAAGCAACCGTTTATTTGCTAATTTTACTAATTTTTGAATTTTTTAGGTGGTTTTTCGTGATTTTGAAATCTTTATATGATGTTCTGATGGATAGAAAAAATAATCCAAGGGAAGAGTCATATACGAGTTACCTGCTCTACCATAAAAAAGGTATCAATAAGATTTTGGAAAAAATCTCCGAAGAAACAACTGAAGTTATACTTGCTGTAAAGGATTGTAAAAGGGATGAAATTATCAAGGAAATTGCAGACCTACTGTATCATGTTTTAGTTCTACTGGTTAAATTAGATATAAAGTTGGATGAAATATGGTATGAGCTTGAAAGAAGAAGAAAAGAAAGTTTGCGTGGTATGGACAGTAAATCTTGATAAAAAGAAAAGCAGATCGGAAGGAAGAAAGATTCCTAAAAGATTTGCTGTTCCAAATGTAAGATTAAGTGAGTTAGTGGAAGCTTGTAAGCTATTGGGTATAGACTGTATACCTGAAAATAAGAAATACCCAAGATGCTGGTGGGAAGAAGGTGGAAGGGTAATTATACCAAAGACTAAGAAAAAGACGCAAATTATGATAGAATTGGCTAAAGCAATCTCTGAAATTAGAAAAAAAAGTAAATGAAGGGAAGATACCTCTTTTTTATTTCGGGAGATTTACCTGAACTAGCAAAAGAAGAAATTTTTGGACTTTTCAATAATTTGAAACTAGACAATGAAGATGAACAAATAGTGGTGGCTAGTGGTGAAATATCGGTAAATAAATTAAAAAGATTGGCTTTAACACATGAGGTCTGCGAGTATTTGGGAACAGACTCGTTATCTAATTTATATACTTTATTTAAAAACATAGAACCAAAAGAAGAACCAGTATGTGTTCGTGTAAGAAAAATTGGTAAAAGAACAGTTAGATCTAGTGAATTAGAAAGAAAATTAGGCGAAATTTTATGGAGAAAAGGTATAAAAATCAGCGTATCTAAGCCAAGTGAAATAATTAAAGTTTACGTTTCAAATAGATGTTTTATTGGAAGATTATTGTTTAGAGTTAATAAAAAGCAATTTATCGAGCGAAGACCAGATAAAAATCCATTTTTTAGACCATACGTAATGCTACCAAAAATTGCTAGAGCTTTGATAAATATTACTGGTGTAAATGAAAATGAGCTACTTTTGGATCCCATGTGTGGTATAGGTACATTTCTAATAGAGGCTGGATTGATGAACATAAACACAATTGGTTTAGACTACTTTGAGAAGATTGTTAAAGGTTGCTCAACCAATCTTAAACATTATAATTTGCCTGCAAATCTAGTTATTGGTGATGCAAGGCGTTTGCCTTTAAAAGATAACTGTGTGGATGCAATAGTTACTGATTATCCATATCTTCGCTCATCAAAATGTGTAGGTAATTTAGATGAGCTATACAATTTATCGATACCAGAGTTTAAAAGAGTTTTAAAAAATGGAAAAAAAATTGTAATTGTTTCAGACAGAGACGTTGATGATATTATAAAAAGGTTTTTGAAAATAAAAAAGAAAATTTATCAAAGAATTCACAAAAATCTGGTAAGAAGAATTTTTATATGTATAAAATATAATTAAAAAGCTTTGTAACATAACGTTTATCTTGAAATTCTTGGTGATGGATTTGAAAAGGATAGAAAGACCCAGAGGTACTAGAGATTTCTTACCAGAGGATATGGAAAAAAGAAGGGAGTTGGAGAACACTATTAGATCTATAGTTGAGAGCTTCGGATACAGAGAAATTCAAACACCGACATTTGAACATTTGGAATTATTCACAATAAAATCTGGAGAGGAAATAGTTAAGGAAATGTACAGTTTCAAAGATAAGAGTGGCAGAGATTTAGCTTTAAGACCAGAGTTAACTGCACCAGTTATGAGATTACTTGTTAATGAATGCAGTCATTTACCAAAACCAATAAGGTTCTATTATTTTTCTAACTGTTTTAGATACGAGAGACCACAAAGAGGTAGATATAGAGAATTTTGGCAATTTGGTGTTGAATTAATTGGCTCCGATTCATACTTAGCTGATGCGGAGGTAATATACCTAGCCTATAAGATATTGAAGAGTCTGAATATAAACTTTGAACTGAGAGTTGGACATGTTGGCTTGTTAAGATTCATACTAAGAGATCTTGACGAAACACATACTTCAAGAGTTATGAGATTAATAGATAAAAAAGATATAAAAGGACTTATTGAATTCTTTGAGAACATAAAAGTAAACAAAGAAACGAAAGAAATACTATTAAGCATTGTAGAAAAAAGTGGCAGATCTGATATTTTGGATGACGTGAAATCGATAGTAAGTGATTTTAATTTTGGTCATATCGAAAAGGTTTGTGAAATTCTAGATAATCTGGAAGTAGACTACAAATTGGATTTTGGCATTGCTAGAGGTTTAGACTATTACACGGGGATTGTATTTGAAGCCTATGCTGAAGGATTAGGAGCACAAAATCAAGTATGCGGCGGAGGCAGCTACAGATTGGCTCATCTTTTTGGCGGAGAAGATATACCGTGTACAGGTTTTGCCTTAGGTTTTGATAGGTTAATGGAGATTTACGAGTGCAAACCAAGAGAGAAAATTAAAATTGTAGTTGTAGATCTGGGTTATAAATCGGATGCATTAAAAGTGGCAGAGATTATAAGAGATAGCGTTAAAGGCGTATCGGTCATAACTGATACCATGGAGAGGTCTGTAAAGAAACAATTAAGCTATGCAAATGATATAAAAGCAGATTTTGCTTTATTTGTTGGAAAAAAGGAGTTAGAAACAGGAAAGTTCTCTTTTAAGAACTTAAAGACAGGAGAACAGTTTGAACTATCTCTTGATGACATAATAAATAAAATAAAAATGTATACTCAACAAAAAGCTTGAATTTTAACTTTTTTGATTCTCATTGTTACTAAATTTTACCTCTATTGTCATAAAATCCTCTGCAACAATTGTGTTCTCAAATATACTTTTTGCTTCATTCAGCAATGGTGTTGGATCCTTTGAGTATCTCGCACTAATATGAGTAAGAATAAGTTTCTTTACATTTGCTTTTTTAGCAATTATAGCTGCCTCTTTTGCGGTGGAATGTTTGGTTTCTTCGGCCCATTTTTGCATATCTGATGTAAATGCTGCATCATGTATTAAGACATCTGCATTTTTTGCTATTTCGATTGTTCTTTCACAGGGACGAGTATCTCCAGTATAAACTATTTTTCTTCCAGGTCTGGGCTTTCCTACAACCATATCTGGAGTAATAACTCTTCCATTTATTACTATACTCTCTCCTCTAACTAATTTGGAGTATAAAGGCCCAGGAGGTATTCCTAACTCTTCTGCTTTTTTTCTATTAAATTTTCCTGGTCTATCATTTTCAATAAGAGCATATCCAAGGCTAGGAATTAGATGGTCGGTCTTAAAGCTGATAATTCTAAAATTATCAAATTTTACTTCATCTCCATCTTTTAATTCTACAATTTCAATAGGAAAGCTTAGATATGAGTATTTAAATAATTCAAAAATAGATTCGAGAAACTCAGCATCTGGAGTATAGATAGACAATCTCTCTTTTCTATCATTCAGAGATAATGTCTCTAATAATCCGAAAATACCAATGAAATGATCAGTATGCATGTGAGTTATAAAAATAGCGGTTAAATTTCTGAATCCAGCTCTAGCAATCATTATTTGTCTTTGTGTTCCCTCTCCACAATCAAAAAGTATTCTTTGGCCACCGTATTGAATTAGTATTGATGATGGATTCCTGTTTACACTGGGAACTGTGCCTGAAGTGCCCAAAAAAGTTATTTTTAAAAGCATAACTTTGAAATTCTCAACCTTCTAGTACTATTTCAATGTTTACATCTTTTGGAACCTGAATTCTCATGATTTGTCTCAAGGCCCTTTCATCAGCGGCAATGTCTATTAATCTTTTATGTATTCTAAGTTCCCAGTGATCCCAAGTTTCACTACCTTCTCCGTCAGGAGACTTTCTGACTGGTATTACTAATCTTTTTGTGGGAAGAGGTATAGGTCCTCTAATTTCTATACCTGTTTTATAGGCTATTTCTTTTATTTGGTTGCATATTTTATCTAGATCATGGGGATTTAAACCGGATAATCTTATTCTAGCTTTATATTTGATCGTCATAATTGTTAAACAGCTTTAATTTAAATTCAAAATCAAAAATAAAAATAAATACATAAAATTTTTAATCAAACATGCGTTACTTCTTTGGAACTACGTCAATTACTACTCCTGCAGCTATGGTCATTCCCATATCTCTTATTGCGAATCTACCTAGTGGTGGAAATTCTCTTGCCCTCTCAATCACCATTGGTCTTGTCGGTTCAAGCTTAACGATAGCAGCGTCACCCTTCTTAATAAACTGTGGATTCTCTTCCTTTACGGCACCAGTTCTTGGATCTATTTTCTTAATCAATTCAGTGAATCTGCAAGCTACTTGAGCTGTATGAGCATGAACGACTGGTGTATATCCGACTGTTATTGCTGTTGGATGCTGTAAAACAATTATCTGCGCTGTGAACTCTTTGGCAACCGTGGGCGGGTTATTTGGATGTCCACATACATCACCCCTTCTAAGCTCAGTTTTACTTACACCTCTTACGTTGAATCCTATGTTGTCCCCAGGATAAGCCTCTTCAATTCTTTCATGGTGCATTTCTATACTTTTTACTTCTCCTGTAATTCCTGGTGGCTCAAATATTACTTTATCACCGGTCTTTAATACTCCAGTTTCTACTCTTCCTACTGGAACTGTACCTACTCCAGTAATTGAGTATACATCCTGTACTGGTATTCTTAGTGGTTTATCTACAGGTTTCTCTGGGGGCTGTAGTGAATCAAAGGCATCATAGACTGTTGGTCCATCATACCATGGCATTTTATCGGATTTCTTGGTTACGTTCTCTCCGTAATAGGCTGAAGTTGGTATAAATGGTATTTTCGATACATCATAACCTACTGCCTTTAGCAGCTTCGTTAAATCTCCCTTAACTTTTTCATAATTTTCCTTCTTGTAGTCAACTCTATCCATTTTATTTATTGAAACTATTAGTTGTCCAACTCCAAGAGTTCTAGCTAAATAAACGTGCTCTTTGGTTTGTGGCTGTATACCCTCAACCACATCAACTACAAGCAAAGCTGCATCGGCTTGAGAAGTTCCAGTTATCATGTTTTTTACGAAGTCTCTATGTCCTGGACAGTCCACAATAGTGATTATATACTTTTGTGTTTCGAATTTTCTGTGTGTTATATCTATTGTAAGACCTCTCTCTCTTTCTTCCTTTAGTTTGTCTAAAATCCAAGCAAATTCAAATGTAGCTTTTCCTTTTGCTTGAGCTTCTTTTTTATATTTTTCTAATTCGTGTTCTGGTACGGCGCCAAGTTCATATAGTAGTCTTCCAACTAATGTACTCTTTCCATGATCTACATGACCAATAATTGCTACATTAATATGTTCCTTCTCTCTAGGCATGACGATTTACCCTCCTTTTTATTTTATATACTTTTTCTTTTGAAAAATTAATTTTTTAATTAAATTTTTTCCTATATTGATACAAAATTTTTACGGAGAGTTTACATTGGTTATACTTTTTAAAAATTTTATGGCTTCAACTTCATTAAGTTTTGGCGGAAATGGATTTTTTCTTTAACACGTTTGAATTTTATCAGATGCTGTAAGTTCATCCAATGATTTTACATTGGGTTTAATTAAAAATAATCAATTTTTGCTTATAGATGAGAATTTTTCATTTTTGTTTTTTATTTTTCAAATTTATCAATTAGAGTAATCTGTTGCATTTTTTGGATTCAAATATGGCTAAAACATTCCTGCATACAATTTGAAACTACAAAAGCACTAAGGCATTTAAATTTCTCAGTTGGCTTTGAACTTCAAATTTATTAAATTTAATAAATTTAAATATTTAAATTATTTTTTATTATGACTTATAAAATAAGGTAGTTTTACGGTAAGATACCTATATTCCAGAAGTAGACGAACAAATCCAATTTGATTTTCAAAGTATTTAAAGATTTGATGATTTTAAGGGATTTTCTTGCCAACTGAG
>CAZCHG010000056.1:0-8821 GCA_964498465.1 uncultured archaeon
TGTCCGCTGAACCCCATAAAGTAATGGACCAGAACTTGCAGTGATTTTAAATAACCTTAGTCTTGCTAAGAAATTAAGGCATTTAATAATTAATCTCTTAGAGAGAAAAATCTAGTAAATTTAGGTTTAACTCTCAACGAAAAGGCAACACACAAGATTACGAATTTTTAAGCTTTTATTATAAAGTCTTAAACTTAAAATAAAATTGAATTAGAACAGAAAACTAGTTCTTTAGATTTGTGCAAAAATCTATTAAGAAAGAAAAAATGAAATTAAGAAATTTTTTGGTCGTTTTTAAATATAGTTTAAATTTAAAAGATTTTACTGAATAAGACAAAAATGAAAAGTTAAGCTAAGGCCTGATAGGTAACTAATCCTGTTTAACTAAAAATAAGCTTTCAATTAGCTCGCCAGTTTTAAGACTTTTCCAATATTTTTGCAGCTGCTTTATTAGATATCTCTGCAAAAGTCTCTGGGGAGATATCTTCTGGTCTAAGATTTTCTAACTCACTGGGGATATCTAGAGATATATTATATTTCTTGCACCATGCATCAACTATTTTTTTGAATTTTTTTCTTCTCATACTGAATGAGAACCTAACGAGATCTTCAAAAATCTCTGAATTCTTAACTAAAATCTGAGGTTTTTTTGTTAACCTGACTATCGCAGAATCTACCTTAGGAACCGGTACAAACGCAGTGTTTGGTATAACTTCCAGTATTTCAGCTGAGCAATAAGCCTTAGCAACAACACTTAATCTGCCATAGTTTTTGTCACCTGGAGAAGCCACTAATCTCTCAGCAAACTCCTTTTGATAAGTAATTACGGCTAGTTTAAAATCGTATTTAAATAGCTTAAATGTTAGTGGTGATGAAATCTGATAAGGTATGTTTGAAATGAATTTATCAAAGTTTGGAAAATCTATCTTTAAAGCATCACCATGAATTAGTTCTAGTCTACCCTTCTTTATTTCATCCTTAAATTTCTTAGATAAAAGATCTATGAATCTTTTATCAAGTTCAATTCCGTAGACTTTTTTTGCATTTTTCAATAAGATTTTTGTAAGAGCACCGGTACCGCAACCAACTTCTAGAATAACATCATTCTGATTTACATCGGCATATTTTACTATTCTTTTTAGAATAGCTTTATCTTTTAGTATATATTGACCTTTTGATTTAAATAATTTTATTTTCATAATAGTATTTTAATACATGAAATTTACAAGCGATATTAATAAAAACTTAGCAAATCTTTAACCTCTGGTAAATAATCTATATTTTACGTTTGGATTTTGAAGTTCATAAATTATTCTATTTACAATTAGCTTTTCTGGATGTTGTAGTCCTTTTACTCTGCTAGCAATTTCTTCAAAACTTTTAAATGGAGCCTTCTTTCTTTCTTCTATTATAGCCCACATTGTTTTCTTTCCTACACCAGGTAGAAGTTCTAACTGGTGAAATTTTGTTGTGATTGGTCCAGCATCGTTAAAAAACTGTACAAATCTTTGCTCATTATCTTTAACTATTTTCTCAATAACATAGGGCAATTCAGATTTTGCAGTTGGGGTTAAATTCTCATATCTAAGTTTCCTTTTAATTCTATTGATTACATCTCTTTCTCCTTTTCCAATATAAACTCTATCCATTATTAATGGATTCGCACCCTTCTTCACACTAACTTCCAATAAAGTAAAGTACTTTTCTCCAATAACTTGTGCCAAAGGCTCTCTCTTGTGAAGAGGTCTTTTATCATCAGGTCTTCCATAAGGCATAAAGTCAAGTACGTATGCATAATCTTCTAATTTCTCCTTATCAATTTCTCTGTCCTTTTTTTGCGAAAAACTCCTCATACTTATCTCTAAAGTTATACCTTTTTTCGTTCTTAGAGTTAAATTTCTAGGGTGTAATAATTTAAACTTCAAAATTATCTATTTAAGATTCTGCAGTAGAACTCTTTATTCTTTTTTTTCGAATCTTAAATATTCGTAGAAATTTTATATATTTTATCACATTTAAATTTTCAAAACGCTATTTTTATTTTTGAATCTTATTTTGGGGAAAAGACTTCAACAAATTTTGATTAAAGTAATGTAAAACTCTGAAGCATTGGCACTCAAAAGTAATTTTTGTATAGTTAATTTTAAATTCAGCTAAATGAGTAATTTAAACTAATGCTTTATGGAGCGCATAAACCTGACTTTCTCTTTGAAAACGAGAAGTTAAAAATTGAAATCAGGAAAAAAACAAGCAAAGTCACGTATTATAGGAAAGCAGGCAAAGAAGAAGTAGAGAAAATTCTGGATGTTTCTGATGATGATAAATTCATTATTCATCCAGTAGAGCCAGTGAATGTACCTAAGCATATAACTGATTTTTTAGAAATTAACTTTAAAAAACCAGTAGTTATTAGTCCAAAAAGTCAAACATGCATATTTTTGAAATTTCCGGTGGAAATTGGTGTATTTGCGTGTTCAGGGAATAAAATAGATATGATAGATGTTTTTACTTTAGTTAAACCTAAGTATACTTTATATGGCACACCTAAGTCTGGAGTTATATGTAGATGGTATGAAAGTGATGTTTATTTAGAAATACCGGAAACTAATCCAATTGAGGAAGGTGTGTTAAAGTTAACGATAAAAAATAACAATGATGATTGGGCTGAAGTAAAAAAAGCTGTATTTGATTCATATCCTATGAGACTTTTCTATAATGATAGATTAGTTGCTATGCAAGCAGAAATGAAAATATTTAGCAAATACGTAGCTGAAACTAGCTTTATAAATCAGCCTATAGTCAAGGGTCTATCTCAAGCTGTGGAGCTTTATGCTACTAGGGTTTTATCATTAGAAAAAAGAAGTTTTCTTATGGAATGGGGTTTTTAACGCCTAAATTGTATTCATAACTATTGTATAATCTTTTAACATCCTTTCAGCGTCGCTAATTTTAGCTTGATGTTCTTTTAAAAAGTCCTTAACAAGTTCACTAGCCATTTTTTTACAATAGCCGCACAAAAGCTTTCCTTGTCTACAATCTTGCTCAATCTCTTTTAAAGCATGATCATCATCTAATAAGTGGATTTTATAAAGTTCAAAAATTGAGCATTTATCGGGAATTCCTCCAAGTTTTCTTTGCTCTTCCGCACTTCCTCTTCCTCCGGTAATAGCTTTCATGACTTTTTTCTCAGCATCGGTAGGATCATCTAGTAGTGAGATTACGGTTTCGGGCTTACTGGAACTCATTTTTCCTCCAGTAAGACCTATTATAAATCTGTGATAAGTTGCTGAAGGCAAAATAAATGCTGGTCCACCAACTTCTATTTCAATGTTTCTTACGGTTTTTTCTATTTCATCTTGACTGCCAAAGATATCTATGTGTTCTTCATATCTTCTAAAGTCAAATTCTAGCTTACTTTCAAGATAATCGAGATAATGTTTACCCTTTCTGCTTCTAACCCTTACACCGTTCTCTATTTTTTCAAATGAGAAGATGCTTGATCTAGCAGCAATATCTCTAGTTAATCTGATATGTGGGTCTTGATCAGCTCCAACTGGGATCACAGTTGGTTTTGGTCCGCCAAATTTTTTAAGTTGAGGTTGGAGAATATCTGCAGCTTGTATTACAGAAACAAACATTTTTGCTAACGTAGTTTCTGGGTTGAATCCGTATATGGACTTTAATTCGCTCCAGTTTACTTCACAGGATAATTTAATTGCTAGATTTTTTACATCCTCACACGCAGATTGGTAATAGATGTAGGCATCATCTTTCAAGCCTAAGGCAATTAAACTTTTGATGTACTCAAGCCCAATCCTTTTAGTTTTACTGAAGCTTAAACCTCTTACAGCGTAGGCTTCTATATCTGCTATGCACACAAAAGTTTGACCTCCAGCATTTTGATGCCATATAATTTCCTCCATAGTCATTTTGTGTCCAAAATGGGGTGAACCTGATGGCATAAATCCTGACATTACAGCCCAATCTTTTTTTAATCTCATAGCTTCTAGAATTTTATCGTAATCCCGATGTCCAAAGATAATATGTCTTCTGAAGAATTTATTTTTCTTTAATTCCTCCGGAATTTTGTCAAACTTTTGGATTCCGAAGTCTTTTATTAATCTATTGTAGTCAACTAAGCCTTCAACCTCCCACGGTGAGACCTTCATATTAATCTCACCTTTTTACGTTTTTACGGTTTCGCAAGGCTTTGCAGAACATAAGTTTGATATTTAAAAATTAAGCTGCGCTGACTATTTTTATAATGTCTCCGTTTTTAATTTTGTAATCTTCTGGAATCTTCATTTTCCTTTTTGCGTCAATTGCGCAAATAAATTTTTCACCAAGCTCAGTGTGTATCATGTAGGCGAATTCTTTAACAGTAGTACCTTTTTTTACTAAAAAAGCATCAGGCAAAACATTTCCTGCGGAGTCTGTGAATTTGTTTTCATCTTCTACTGGATAAACTACAACGTAATCTAAAACATCGAATACAAGTTTATTAATTGCATCCTGAACACCAGTGCTTCCAAATTTTTGCAAGTATTTACTAATTAAATTTAGAACTTTTCTTTGTTTCTCGTTTAAATCTTTTAAAATTTTAAAGCTACTATCTCCTGGTATGTATTGGATGTAATTATTTTTAGCTGCAGTTTTAAGTATGAGCTCGTAAAGAGCAGAGGTGGGAATTACGTTTTCACTATAGCTTTTTACTACTTTTCTTAGAAGAGTATCTGGTGCTATATCAGCTTTATTTGCGGCAATAATCATTTTCATTCTTCTTTTTCTAAGCTCATTTGAGAATTTTAGCAAGTCATTATTTTTAAAATCCTTTGGGTGCTTACCAATTTGTAATAAAGCCTCTTTTATTTGCCATTCCTTGAAACCAAGCCCAGCCAGTTGATTGTGGATAAGCTTGGATACTTCTACTTTCTCAACCAAACTTCTTCTTAGAATTTTATCCCAATTTCTCTTTAAAATACCAAAAAGCCACATATCAAGTTCACGATTTAAGAACTTTATATCTTCTATGGGATCCCTAAAGCCAATCTCTACTTTGTTCCCTTCTTCATCAGTTGAGCCTGATACGTCAATAACGTGTATAATTCCCTCACATCTTCTTAAATTATCTAAGAATTCATTACCTAAACCTCTACCTTTATGAGCATCAGGTACCAATCCTGCGACATCTATTATTTTTACAGGTATAAATCTCCAACCATTTATACAATTCTCACACTTCACTTTCAAACTTGTGCAGACACACCTAACTTTTACAAATCCAACGCCTACATTAGGTTTTATAGTTGTGAAGGGATAATCAGCAATCTCAGCATCAGCTAAAGTAGCAGCTTTAAAGAATGTTGATTTGCCGCAATTGGGTTTTCCAGCAAGACCGATCTCAATCAAGTATAAAACCTCCAATTGGGAAAGTCCTATGCACCGAATTTTTCAGCTTTATTAATTAGATCTAAAGCAATTCTAATTAAATCCATTCCCCTTATTCTGCATAAACCTCCCTTGTATGCTTCTAGATCAGAAAACCTTTGTACATCATCTACTCTTACATCACTGTAACATATTGTGACTGGAACAGGATCTGCAGTATGTTCACCGACTTTTACCGGAGTGGAGTGGTCTGCAGTAATTATTAAACATACTTTCGAGAAGTCAAGATTTAATAGGTCAGATATTTCCGAATCTATTTTTTCTATGAATTTCATTTTCCCTTCAAAGTCTTTATCATGCCCAAATTCATCAGTAGCTTTTATATGCATAACTACAAAATCATACTTTTCTAAGCACTTTATAGCGGCTTTTACTTTAGCTTTTATATTTGTATCTTTACTACCAGTAGCACCTTTAACCTCTATTACATCACCTCCAATATATCTTGCAACACCTTTCACTAAAGCGGTTCCAGAAATCATCGCCAGTTTTAACTTGTATTTTTCATCAAATCTCTCAACTTTTTTATATTTACCGGCACCACGCGTAAGAATAGCATTAGCTTTAGGTAGGCCCATTTTCTCTCTTTTTAAATTATATTCATGCTCTTCTAAAACTAAATGGGCTTTTTCAAGAAAATCATTAACGATTTTAGCTGTATTTTCAGCTTCTTTACTTAAAGGAACACACTTCTTGACTTTTTCTCCAACTTTTTTTGGATCGGTGTCAGATACTTTATCGGAGAAATTTCCTTTTAGTACAAGAACACCCCTGTGACCAGTACCTCTTGCAAGAATGTACTCAATATCTAGTTTAACACATTCAATGATACTTTTGATTAAATCATCAGTCTCTTTAATTCTTCCAGCCCTTCTATCTACTACGACTTTGTTGAATATAGTTCCTTCACCTTTTACTGTCGCAAAGTTTATTCTGAAAGCAACATCTCCTGGATCTAATTTAATACCTACACCAAGGGCCTCTATAGGCCCTCTTCCAGGATAACACGTGAAAGGGTCATAACCAAAAAGAGCCAAATGTCCAGTATCACTACCTGGGCGTACTCCTGGGGATATAGGATCCATTATACCATTTATACCGATTTTTGCTAACTCATCAAGATTTGGTGTATTGGCTTCGCTGAGAGGTGTTTTGCCATTGATAGGTCTATCAGAAACTCCATCAAGTATTACCATTAGTATTTTCCGTTCTGACTCTCCACTACTTTCATATCCTTTGATGCATTTGT
This sequence comes from uncultured archaeon, assembly GCA_964498465.1. Lineage (GTDB taxonomy): Archaea > Halobacteriota > Archaeoglobi > Archaeoglobales > Archaeoglobaceae > CAZCHG01. Next base: position 6,698 of record CAZCHG010000056.1, read on the forward strand.
AGCGGAGAGTCCTCCCGCCTCCATTCATCGACGGGCTTTCGGGGGAAACGGGGCACCCCACATCTATCTAACTCCTTAGCCCCGCCCTTTCGGGCTAATCTTTCTCCACTCATCCCCAACATCTCGAGCGGAGCTCATTTAAATAACAAAAACCATCCTTATAAAGGCTTTGAAGTTAAAAGTTATCGTATGTTACGAGTACAACATTATAATGTTTCTGCCCACTTCCGCTAGTTTTGAGTGGTAATTATTAAACTTTTCGAATAGTATCTTATTTTTGCAAAATTAAATTTTTAAAGTCTCCAATTTTAATAAAATTTGGTTAAGAGAGAATTGTAGATTAAGTTAAGAGAATTAAACATTGACCATGGATGATCTAACAAAAAAGTTTGTAATGAAAAAATTTAGAGAATTTTATTTGAATGAATTTGATTATTGTCCACCAGAGTTTGAAAAGAGAGAATGGGGAATTGTACCACTTAAAACACTTCCAGATTTTATAATGCATAGACACTTATCATTTAAAAATAAGGAAGATTTGAAAGCACATCTTCTAGATAATGTTCCAGCCCATGTTTATTACTCTTCGGCATATTACGAACATCCATCTGCGGAAAAAATGGAAGATAAAGGTTGGATTTGCGCCGATTTAATATTTGACATAGATGCAGATCATATACCTTTAGATCTTCAACTAGAAAAGCTGCTAGAAATAGCAAAGAGAGATACAATTCGCCTCTATCATTTACTTCATGATGATTTTGGAATAAAAAGAAAAGACATAAAGATTGTGTTTTCTGGGAGCAGAGGTTATCATATACACGTCTATGATAGAAAGTTTCAAAAATTGGGCTCAGCTGAAAGAAGGGAGATAGTTAATTACTTTTTTCTGACTGACGCTAAATTGCTATTGGATTATAAAATAATTGGATCTACTCAGGGGAAAAGATTAGCTAAATGTATAGCCGCCTACTTTTATAATGTTATTAAAAAGGGAAAACTGGAAGACGAATTAAAAAAATATAAACTCACAAAGAACCAGATTGAAACGATTAAAACTCTTTTAACTAAAGAAAATTTATTAAGGATTCTCAACTGCGATTTATCTTTTTTCCCAAAATCTAAAAGGGTAAAAAGAATGCTAGAAAACATTGTAAAGGTGTGTGAGGAAAAAATAAAAGTGCATATTGATGCACCAGTGACATCGGATATTAGAAGATTAATAAGATTACCGGAATCTCTTCATGGAAAGACAGGCCTTAAGGTAACTTTGATTAGTCCAGAAAAAATTGAAAATTTCAATCCTTTTGTTGATGCAGTAGTTTTTAGCGAGGACAAAGTAAAAATTAAAGCGTTATGTGATATAAAGAAAAGAGTATTTGACTTTGGACTTAACTTAAAAGCTGGAGAGGTTACAAGCGTACCAGAGTATGTTGCAATTTTCCTCATGTGTAGAGGTGAGGCATCATATGGATATTGAGGAATTACTTGTGATTTTCGAAAAAACAAAAGCTGGAAGAATTGAAAAACTCAAAGATAACTTTTATGAGGAGTTAAAAAATAAAATTACCGAGCTTGAAAGAAGAAAAAATGAAGTTAGCGAAGATGAAGCTATAAGAATAGAAGATGAAATAAAAACACTGAAAAGAATTCAAAAAAAAGTTTTTGAGGCTAGAACTGGAAAAATAATAAAAGCAGCTTGGGCTAAAGTTTGCGGAATAGAAAGTGAAAATCTTGAAAATCTAACGCAACCGGAAAAAGAACTATTTGGTAAACTTGTGAATGTAATTGAAGAATTTAAAAGATATGTGTTTGAGCCCGAGTTTGATAAGGAATCTGCAAAGGAAAAACAGAAAATCGATTATATTATGGTTAGAGTTCTCTCTGACGTTCCGGAATTTGAAGGAATTGATGGAAGAGTGTATAAACTAAAAAAGGAGGATATAGCAGTAATTCCAGTGCTGAATGCTGAAATATTGGAAAAAGCAAAACTTGCTGAACGAATAAATGTATCTGAGCTAGTCAAATCATAAAAAATTCAGCTAAAAAATTAAAACATCAATTCTTGCATAACAGTCGATGTGAAAAGTTAGTAAAAAAGTACACAAGAGGAATTTGTTACGG
>CAZCHG010000057.1:0-8761 GCA_964498465.1 uncultured archaeon
TAGCCCCGCGGGGATTCGAACCCCGGTCGCGGGATCCAGAGTCCCGCAGGATTGTCCACTACCCTACGGGGCTTCTTCTACTATATTTTTTAAAAAGGCTAGAAAATTTAAACTTTAGGTTCTGAACAATGTTACCTTTAATTTTTCAGGATCGTATTTCCAGTCTTGTGGCAATACTCCTTTTTCCTTGTAGTAATTTACAAGCCTGTGTATTTTCGCTTCTATAAGCTGTAAACCTCTTTTGTTATGATAATCTTTTTTATGTTTACTTAAATGTTCCCTAACCCTTAATGCTCTTTTTATTAGTGCCTTTAAGTCCTCAGGAATCTCTATTTTTATACCTTTTTCCTTTAGTATCTGAACTAGCTTTTTACCAGTGATCTGTCTGACCGATGGGATTCCATATCTATCTCTTAAAATCATTCCAATCATACTCGGTTCGTAACCTTCCTTGTATAGTTCAACCACTTTCTCTTCAACTTCTTCTGGAGACATTTCCACCCAAGGTGGTGGAGAGTCTCTATAAACTCTCTTAGACCCCGATTTTCCTCTTCTCCTTGCATGCATTCGTGCCATGCTTTTTCACCAGAGCTAGGGATTGTCTTTGATGATTTACTTTCTGAATTAATATATATTTTGTGTGGTGCACAGTTACTTAGTTCTATAATTTTTTAAAAATTTTATATAAAAATTTTATTTCATTCTCTAAACTTGGCAATATATGAGAACAATTGCTCCAGAGCTCTTCTTCTATGCGACACTTTATTTTTCTCCTCACCCATTTCGGCGAAGGTTCTTCCTTTATACAGAAAGATCGGATCGAATCCAAAACCTTTTTCACCTCTTTTTTCAGAAGATATCTCCCCCTGAACAAACCCTTTGAATATTTTAATATCCTTTCCATCGTAAAATGCAACTACTGCCATAAAGTAAGCTTTTCTGTTTTTTACGCCCTTCATTAACTTTAATATACCATCGTTGCCGATGGTTTTAAAAACATAGGAAGAATAAGGTCCTGGAAATCCATTAAGGGCTTCTATGAATAATCCACTATCTTCTATGAAAAATTTACCATTTATTTCGCCAATTAACATTTTAGCACTTCTTTTTGCTATTTCTTCCAATGAATTTCCTTGTATTTCAATATATTTCTTATTATACCATTCTATACTAATACTGTACTCCTCAGCTATCTTTTTAGCTTCCTCAAATTTAGCCTTGTTTGATGTAACAAAATATATGGTCATTGAAAGACCTCACAGCCTCTTCATAATTTTTAACTTAAGCCAAGATCTTTCCTCAACACACCAAAGCTTGCAAACCTTTCAGCCACCACATTGTGTTGGTGTATACTCTCTTCATTTTCTTGCCTTAAATAAACTGTTATGTCATCTGGAGCATTGCTGAATTTTTCAACTAGCAATTTAGCCATTAATCTAACTCCATCTTCCACGAATCTAGGATTTCTATGAATTTTATCTACAACAAATAATTCATCCTCTCTTTTTAGCATCTCATAAACTTCGCAACTCATAGATTTTCTTGCAATTTCTATAAGTTCCTCTAATCTTGGAGAAAAGTTCTTAGTCACTTGTATTTTTATTGTAGACTTACTTCTCTGATTGTGACTTGCAACGGGTATCTTCTGTAAAATCAGATCTATTTTATCTTTATCTAATCCTATCTCCTTTAATTCGCTTCTTATTTTTGTCTTAATTAACTCCTGTGCACATGGGCATGCAGTTATTCCTGAGACTTCAACTCCGATGAATATTCTTTCTGATCCCAATCTTTCCTTTGATACTTCACACATTATCTTTACAATTTCTTGCGTTTTAATGTTGGTTCTTGGTGTTTTTTTCCTTAATATCAAATCAGCGCTCATTTTTACTTCTGCTTTACTCGCATATTCATGCTTCTCTAGGAGATTGTCAGCTATTTTTGCATTCAAATCTTCGATCAATTCAACAGGCTTTGATGTCAATTCCTCCAAGATTTCATCTATAACTTCAAAACTTCTACTTAAATTTACACCTTTTCTTTCCGAAGTTAAATCAACAAATACGTCAAAATTTGAGAATAAATTTACAATTATTTCTCCTCTTTTTATTTTCACAACCTTCTTTACACCAGTTACTCCTACTCTGTTCAAACTCAGCGGTATTTCAGGTTTCAACGTTTGTATATCTGGCAGTTCCATTTGTTTCACCTTCCATTTGAGATTTGCTTATTTTTTCTTACTTTAAAAACATGACTTCCACAAAACGCCAAGAATTATAAATATCCACACAAAGGAGGAATTTAACAACGTATCTAGCAGATAAATGGAGATTTACAGCATTTAATTTTGATAGTCCTTCAATCATCAGAATTTACTCCAATCTTCGTTCAAAGTTTTATTTAGACAAAAAATTCTGCAAGATTTTCTCTTGTTAATTGCAATTAATGCAACGGAGAATCATTTAAATTTTTCTTCAATTTTTTGTTCCATTAATTTTTGCATGTTGCACCTAAAAAGCTCAATTAGCTTAACTGTCATTTTCCAGAATTAGAATTTTTATTTAAAAACAAAAATGAAGGGCAAGGATTGAAAAATACTTTTAAGTGTACAATTTAAAAATTTTAATCTGAAAGCTGAAAAATTAGAAGTATTCTTAATTCAAAAACGTACAAAGGGTAATGTAAAAATGAATAAAGGATGTTATCTACTCATAATTCAGGTCAAAAATGATAAATCACTAAAAGTGGGGCGTTTGGGCGAGATCAAATTTCCGCAAGGTTACTATGTATATGTTGGTAGTGCCATGAACAATTTAGAGAAAAGAGTTAGAAGACACCTTGCCAAAAATAAGAAGATAAGATGGCATATAGATTACCTTACATCCAGAGAGAAAGTTAAAGAAGTGATATTAATCTATACGTTAGAGAGGGTGGAGTGTGATATAGCAAGAGAATTAGAAAAACATTTTAAACCAATACCGAAATTCGGCTGTTCAGACTGTTCATGTTTATCCCATTTATTTTATTCCGAAAAATTTCCAGATTTAATTAACATTTTAAAAAACATGGGCTTTACAAATTTATCCAAGTTAATAATTGAAAAGTGATCCGTGATGAGCGAGATAATACACTGGGCTGATGTTATTGCTGAAAAGCTACTGGAAAAAAGTAAAAATCAAAGAATAGCCACCGGTATTTCCCCTTCAGGACCTATACATTTAGGAAATCTAAGAGAAATGATAATCGCTGATACAGTTAAAAGAGCTATAACTGAAAAAGGAGGAAAGGCCGAAATTATATACGTTGCAGATACATTGGATCCATTGAGAAGAAGATATCCTTTTCTCCCTAAAGAATTTGAGCAATACGTCGGCATGCCTTTAAGTGAAATTCCAGATCCAGAAGGTTGTCATGATAGCTACGCCGATCATTTCCTGCTACCATTTCTTGATGCACTTGAAGAGCTGAATATTTCAGTTGTTGTAAAAAGAGCTGATGAAATGTATAAAAATGGAGAATACGAGAACGAGACAAAAGTTGCGCTTGAAAACAAGGATAAAATTGCTAAAATTATAAAAGAAGTTACAGGAAGAGAGGTTAGCAATGATTGGAGCCCATTTATGCCAATATGCAAAGAGTGTGGAAGAATTAACACAACGAAAGTTATAAACTTTGATGGAAAAAAAGTAGAGTATTCGTGCAAGTGTGGATACGCTGGAGAGTGTAGTTTAAGAGGTGGAAAACTAACATGGAGAGTAGATTGGGCTGCAAGATGGAAAATATTAGAGATTACTTGTGAACCATTTGGTAAGGATCACGCTGCTGCAGGAGGAAGTTATGACACTGGTGTAAGACTCTCAAAAGAAGTGTTTAACTATGAGCCACCATTTCCAATTGTGTATGAGTGGATACATCTTAAAGGCGTTGGTGCGATGAAAAGTTCAAAAGGAGTAGTTGTTCCAGTAACTGATTTGGTGAAAGCCGTTCCACCAGAGATTATAAGATACCTAATCGTTCGAACAAAGCCAGAAAGACATATAGATTTTGATCCAGGATTTGGTTTACTCGAAATAATTGAGAATTTTGAAGAGGAAATCAAGCAAAACACTAGAAATATACAGCTATCAGTAATAAATACTCTAAACTACTCAAATGTTCCATTTAAACACCTTGTAATAGTAGGCCAAATAGCAAATTGGGATATCAAGCTTGTTTTTGAAATACTGAGTAGAAAATACAAAATAAGCGAGGAGGATGCAAAAGATATAGAGAGAAGATTATCTTATGCAAAATCATGGGTTAAAACTTATGCTCCTGAGCCTTTGAGGTTTGAAATCAAGGAAAAACTCGATAATATTTCATTCGATGATGAGGAGATCAAATTCCTAAAAGAGTTTGCGTCAAGGTTAAAAGAGGGTTTAAATGCTGAAGAAATACACAACCTTGTTTACACCGTTTCCAAGGAGTTAGGGCTGAAGCCAAGCAAAGCATTTAGGTCAATTTACAAGATAATTCTGGGTAAAAAGGAGGGGCCTAGAGTTGGCTACTTTATAGAGTTGCTAGGTATAGACTGGGTAAAAAATAGAATTTTGACATCTTTATCCAACGTTTAACTTATATGAAAAGAAAAGTGAAGCGAATTGAGGCTGGGAGCTTTTATACTTATTTGAGTGAAGGTTGTAAACTTTGTAGAAGAGGTGCAAAGCTTGTACTCTTTATAACAGGACTTTGCCCCAATTCCTGCTATTACTGCCCAATATCCAAGGAGAGATGGCAGAAAGATGTAATATACGCAAACGAGAGACTTGTAAAGTCCTATGATGATTTAATTGAGGAATTGAATCTAATGAGCGCTGAAGGTGTAGCAATTACTGGTGGAGAGCCATTAGTTAAGCTTAAAAGAGTTCTAGATTACATAAAATTTTTAAAAAAGAGTGATTTACACATACATTTGTATACAAGCGTTCCAGCAAAAGAAAATGTAATAAAAATGCTTGCTAATGCCGGTTTGGATGAGATTAGATTTCATCCACCAGAATTAAAGTATCCTAAGATATATATAGAGTCTATCAAAGTTTCAAAGAAACTAGGAATAGAAACTGGTTTTGAGATTCCATCAATAAAGTTCTGTGAGAAAATAGTTGATATTGTTAATAGATATGATATTTTTCTCAATCTTAATGAGTTGGAATTCTCAGAGACTAATTATGAGGAATTAAAAAAAAGAGGATTTGAAGTTGATGGTCTATATGGAACAAAAGGTAGTTTGGAGATTGCCAAAAAATATTTAGATGTTGTAGAAAAGTTTCATTATTGCACAGCAAAATTTAAGGATTCAACTCAACTAAGAAGAAGATTAATTAGAATGGCTTTAAATCACCCTGAGTTTTATATAATTACTCGTGAGGGGACAATAATTTGTGGATTTATAGAAGGCAGTAAAGAAAATTTAGAAAAAGTAAAAAAACTTCTTAAAAGATTAGGTCAAAAATATATGGAAGTTGAGAACGGTATTGAGACTTCAGTGGAATTTGTAAAGGAGTGGAAGGAAAATTTAAAGAAAAATAATCTTAAATTAAGCATCATAGAGAGGTATCCCACCTCAAAAAGAATTGTTGTAGAAGTTTTACCCTTGTGAAAGAGGTGTTTCTGTGAGAAAAAACGAAATTGAAGATAGATTAAGAAAATATTTGGAAAGAGATAAAAAAGGAATTAGAAAAGAGTTACTTAAATTATTTCTCAAAGGAGATAAACTAACTACCACAGACATATTTAAAGAGTTATCTCGAAAAGGTATACAGTTGAATATCAGAGGAGTTTCTGCAATGGTAGGTTTAATGAGCGCAAGGCTTGGAATATTGAAAATGGAGCTTGGTGAAAAGAATAGATACTTTATAAAACCAGAATACTTCGATTTGGTAAAATCAGTGCTTGAGGAGTTCGAACGTGGTGAGTGAATGTTAAAACTCGTATACAAACTTTACGAGAAGTTACTAATGAGTCAAATAAAGAGATATCCAATGCCTAATCATGTTGCATTCATAATGGACGGTAACAGAAGATTTGCAAAAAAAAGAAACTTACCAACAAAATTTGGGCATGTGTTTGGTTCTAAAAAAGCCGAAGCTGTGTTAAATTGGTGCTGGGAGCTTGGAATAAAGAACGTTACAGTTTATGCTTTTTCCACCGAGAATTTCAAAAGAAGTAAAGAAGAAGTAGAAAATATATTTAATTTAGTGAAGGATAAATTAAGAAGACTTGCAAACGATAAAAGAGTACACAAAAACAAAGTAAGAGTAAGAATAATTGGTAAAAAAGACTTATTGCCAGAGGATGTTAAAGAGGCTATAAGAATCGTTGAGGAAAAAACAAAAAACTACAATAACTACAACCTCAACATCGCGTTGGCCTATGGTGGTAGACAAGAACTTACCGATGCAATTGTGAATGTTCTAAAGATGGTTAAAGATGGTAAAATCAAAGCAGAAGATATAACCCCCAGCATAATTGAAAGCTGGCTTTATGATGGTGGAAACTGCAAAAGTGTAGATTTGCTAATAAGAACTGGAGGAGAGCAAAGACTGTCAAATTTTTTGCCATGGCAATCTGCTAACTCTGTGGCTTACTTCTGCGATGTCTATTGGCCAGAATTTAGAAAGATTGATTTGCTTAGAGCAATTAGATCTTGGCAACAAAAAGTTTGGTTGGAGAGAAGATGAGTTCAAAAGCTATTTATGAGTTTAAAAGGAAAATAGAAAGGTTGGAGAAACTTAAAGGGAGAGGAACTGAACTTATTACACTCTATATCCCGCCAAACAAAAACATAGCAGATATAACTAATCAGCTGAGAAGCGAACTTAGCCAAGCTGAGAATATAAAATCCAAGCAAACAAGAGTAAATGTAATTTCTGGTTTAGAAGCGATTCTTCAGAGACTGAAATACTTTAAGAAGCCTCCAGAGAATGGAATGGTCATTGTTAGTGGAGTTGTTGAAATCAATGGAAAGCAGAAACACATAACCGAGATTATAGTTCCACCAGAACCCGTCCCTCTGTATAAATATCACTGCGATTCAACTTTTTACCTAAAGCCTCTTAAAGATATGCTAAAGGAGAAAAAACTTTATGGATTAGTTGTAATCGATAGGAGAGAAGCTACAATCGGTCTTCTTAAAGGTAAAAGGATTGAAGTTTTAGCTCACACAACTTCCATGGTTCCTGGAAAACATAGACAAGGTGGACAGAGCAGCGTTAGATTTGAAAGACTCAGATTAATAGCCATACACGAGTTTTATAAGAAAGTTGGAGAGAAAATGACTGAAGCTTTTGCACCGTATAAAAATGAACTGGTTGGAATACTACTAGGCGGACCAAGTCCAACAAAGGAGGAATTCTATAACGGAGATTATATTCAGCATGAATTAAAAAAGAAGATAATAAAACTGTTCGATGTTTCATACACTGACGAAAGTGGACTTTACGAGCTAGTTGAAAAAGCTCAAGATGTTTTGGAGGAGTTGGATTTAATAAGAGAGAAGAGGCTTGTTAACAAGTTCCTAGAACTTGTTGCCAAGAATTCATACGCAGCTTACGGTGAAGAAGAAGTTAGAAAGTGCTTAGAACTTGGCGCAGTTGATACATTACTGCTAAGTGAAGACCTAAGGTTAGAAAGAGTTACATATAAATGTCCAATATGTCAAAAAACTGTAAAAATTACAGTAAAAGATACAGAAAAGGTTCCAGTTTGTGAAAGGGATAAAGTAAAAATGGAAGAAGTTGAAAGAGAAGATTTAGCCCTTGAACTTTCAAGACTAGCTGAGGAAACTGGTGCTAAGGTTGAGTTCATTTCAACTGAGTCTGAAGAGGGAGCAATGCTTTTCAACGCTTTTGGAGGAATTGCAGCAATTTTAAGATTTAAACCCTCTTGAATTTAAAAATTAATGAGCAAAAAGCGAAACTATTAAAGGAGTTAAATAAACTTCTATTAGCGCTGCAACGAGCAAAATTGGAAATACTATTTTCACACAGTTAATAACTACAGTCTTTACGCTCATTTTCAAGTTTACGTCCTTTTTCACAATTTTTCTAATTAGCAGTGCTCCTAACCAAAATCCGTAACTGCTAGCTAGTAGTATCGCTGGAATCTCCAGCAAACCATGAGGTATCAGATATAGCAAAGTTTTCCCCAATCCAATTTCCTTGGATTTTAAGCTTACGGCAAGCCCTACGATGAAACCATTAACAGTAACAAAATAGAAGGGTACCAAACCAAACGCAATGCCAAGCAAAGCGGCAACTAGCGATTTAATTGAATTATTCAAGAAAATGAATATAAACAAAAACAATGGGCTAAATTCTTTAATTTTTTTGAATTCGGAAATTATTTCTTTTATTTTTTCTTTAGCTAACTCCTGATTCTCTGATGCAAATATGTAACCCATAAATGCTGACATAAAGAAAAGTAACAGTGCCAAAGAAAAATATTTCTTAAAATCAAACTGTTCACTCATGATCTTTAAGACCTCCACCAATTTCTAAAGTTCATATTTAGATTGAAACTATTCAAAAATTTGGGAAAAATTAAAATAAATATCAATTGTCACTAGATTTTTTAAAATTATTTTATATGTAATATTTAGTATATATAATGTTTAATAAAATATTATTAAAAAACTTTAAGCTAAATTAGTAGGTGCTGATTTCTGCTCCGTTCTCTCCTCAAGGCAGTTTGGGATATAAACAGTAACATTTAACCACCTTGA
>CAZCHG010000058.1:0-8340 GCA_964498465.1 uncultured archaeon
TTTGCAAGTTTCCCTCTTTCGCAGCTAAGTACATATCCTTCATCAATTTGGGTGCTACGTTTGCAGCTACACTAATAACTCCTTTACCTCCAAGTAAAAGTACTGGCAATGTTAAAAAATCGTCACCCGATAATACAACAAAGTCCTTATCCCTTGTTCTCCTTAGTATTTCTGCTACTTGCTTTAAATTACCGCTAGCCTCCTTTATACCAACTATATTATCTAATTCAGATAATCTTTCAACAGTTTGCGGTAATATGTTTACACCCGTTCTTCCTGGCACATTGTATATAATTATGGGTATTGATACATTCTCGGCTAATGTTTTATAGTGCTGATATAACCCTTCCTGATTTGGTTTGTTGTAATAAGGAGTTACCACCAAAGCTGCATTAGCCCCAGTTTTTTCCACCTCTTTAGCAAGAGTTAGCGCTTCCTTGGTCGAATTAGCTCCAGCTCCGCCAATTACAGGTAATTTAGTTGTTTCACACACAAACCTAATTACTTCAATTTTTTCCTCCTTTGTAAGCGTTGCTGACTCGCCAGTTGTTCCCACTGGCACAAAAGCATCAACGTATTTTTCAAGAAAATTCAAATTTTTTTCTAAACCTTTCAGATCTACCTCAAAATTTTCTTTAAATGGAGTTACCAAAGCAGGAATTATTCCTTCAAACATTTTACAAAACCTCTGTTTACTTTTCGAGTTATATATCCAGCTACCCTGTTTCTTACTTTTTTACTGGTTATATTGGTTAATAATGTTACCATTTTCTTGTTGTGATCAAAATCTCCTGTAAACTTGTCGGGATATCTTTTCAGTAATTCCATAGCTATATCTTTTATATACGCAGGCTTTACAGTCCCCATCTAACTTAGGTTTACATTTTTTAAGATTATATAATTCTTACGTGAAATGTATTTTTACTTTTTATCTACCAATTGTTCAAGTTTAAAATTTGAGAATACCTCCGTATTGTTCGCAATTTTATACATTCTTTTTTTCAACGTAATAGAGAATCAGAAAGGAATCTATCTACAATTTCATTAGCATCGCAGATTTTTTTCTGTTTTATTTTTATATAAATATACATAACAATAGGAATTTTTAAAATTCAAGAACGTACCCTTTATTAATGAGAGATGTTTGGCTTGACCCGCAAGAATTAGAAAAAGAGTACCCTCCGGAGGATTATGAGCTAATTCCAATTATCACCTTTGAAAACGGTAGTGTTGATTCCGCATTGCAAAAAATATCTAAGATCTCAGTAAAATTGCATAAACTAAACGTAAACGGTGATTTAGTCACAGTATCTGGATTTTCAAAGATTACAAAAACCGTAATAGTTAGATCTAAAACCAGAAGAAAAGCTACTATGAGGGCAAAATACGTCAAATCTTACAAGGATGTAAAATTACCTATAGCTATGTTTCTAGCCATAAATAAAAAGGAGTTAAACTCAAATGAAATAGATGAGATAAAAAATAAAATAAAGAACCTTATAAAAGATTTAATCTCTTAAGTAGAAAAAATAAGTAGAAAAAACTTAACTTTTTTCTAATTTTTGCATAGCCTTTGCTTTTTCTTTAATAGCTACGAAATATAGCGCAAAGGGTCTATAAGCCAAATGTGACCATTTTGCAAACGGTACTTCTAGCCCCAATAGCGGTACTGTAAAAGCTAGATGCAATGCAAACGCATAATATGTTGGTAGTGGCCAATCCAGCTCCATGAATATTCTTACAAGCAATCCTGTAAACACTGTGCACCAAAGTAAAATTAGAAACATCCAATCAGTTGAGTGAGAATATTTATGAATAGGATCTTTTTTTCTAAGTCTACCTATTATTGCAACTGTTGTTGCATAAAGCATCGCTATTGATGCGTACGTCCAAAGCAATTTTGCTGGATGATAATACGGTGGTGGTGTATCCGTTAAAGACCATTGTGTTAAGACATCTATGTTAACCAATATAAACGCTACAGTGTATCCCGACATTAGTATCCAATGTTTTGTCCACATTGATTTATTTGTACACTTTCTCATTTTAATTTGAGTTAAAAAGTGATATGCCAAAGTTTTAAGTTCCTTAATGTATAAGGACTTTGGTATTTTCAGTTTAGAGCCTCCTTCCCTCATTATGAATTTATGCATTCTGTAAACATTTGATAACAGGAAGAAAGAAAGTATTGCAGCAAAAATATAACCTGCTGGGTGAACTATGTGTGCTGGTGCAAAAGTTTCTAACCTTGTATGTGTTGTGTCAATAGGACCATGGAATAAGTAAATTATTCCTAAAGTTGCAAAAAATAATACTGCAATAGAGAAAATTTTCCATGTATTTGATGTATATAATCTCCTTGCTATTCCTGTCCAGTCATAAACAGTAGTTAAGTACCTTCTCACAGCCATCATTAGTTCTCCTGGTTCTGCTTGTCTCGGACAAGTTTGTTGACATTCTCCACAGTAATAACATAGCCAAGGTTCCACAGATGTCTTTATTTTTTCTTCAAGACCTAATTGCAAGTATCTTATTATTTTTCTTGGAAATTGAACATCCGTACTCGAAAGAGGACAAATTGCTGTACAGTTACCGCAATTAAAGCATTCATAGATTGTTTTCCCTCCAAGTTTTTCGAATTGTTTTGCGAATTCAGGATTTAATCTTACCATTTAAGTCCACCTTCCTTATTTAGCAAGTTTATATTTATAGTAGCCGTTAACTTCTTCATCAACTGATATTTCACCATATTTCAGCAGAGTCATAACATACCAAGTTACCAAACCAGACGGTAAACCTACTTCCTTAGAGATTTCTGGAATTGTTTTAGGTCCTGCCTTTAAGCAATCTTTAATTTGGTTTATAATCTTTCTCTGTTCTTTTACTCTTTCGATAACTTCTGGTTTAGGCTTTATACCTTTTTCTCTTAATTTCTTTACAGTTAACTCTTTTACTTCTTTTTTCTCAGCCATTCATGATCCCTCCTCCAAAATGTCAATCATAGCCCTTAATTGGTCATACCTATATCCCATAAGATTTATAGCCTCCGTTGGACAAACTGCTCCGCAAGCGCCGCAGCCTTTGCACAAGGCTTTGTTAATAACAGCTTTTTTATTTTCAATACTTATCGCATTCACAGTACAAGCTTTGACACATTCTCCACAACCATTGCATTTTTCTGGATCCACTTCAGCTATATAAGGCTCCAGTTCAGCATATCCCTTTACCAAGAAAGTTTCCGCCTTCGCTGCTGCGGCTGATGCTGACGCTGTTGTTTCTACTGTGTCTTTAGGAAATTGACATGCTCCTGCAAGTAAAACTCCACCTATAGCGGTCTCAACTGGTCTAAGTTTTGGATGTACTTCCTGTAAAAATCCATCTCTACTGAATGGTACTCTCAGCATTGTATATAAATCACTAGGTTCCAATTCCATGCCTACAGACAATACTACAAGATCTACGGGTATTTCTATTAATTCTCCTCCAGTTAAAAGATCTTTAACTCTTACAATAAGCTTATCTCCGTCTTTTTCTACCGTAGGTTTTTCCTCAGGATCAAATTTTATAAATATCATTCTGTTTTTTCCTGCTTTTTCGTAGTACGTTTCGTATTTACCGTAGGTCCTAATATCACGATAAATATGATAGGTTCTTATATCTCTAAACTTTTCTATAGCTCCCAAAGCCGCATTAAGTGTTGCTACACAACAATATCGTGAACAATATTCATGTTCTTCACTTCTACTCCCAACACAGTAGATAAAGGCTATATCTTTAATTTCCTTACCGTTATACTCCAATTTTCCATCAGAAATAGCCAGTAATCTTTCAAATACGGGAAGAGTTATTACATTATCATAAATTTTGTAACCATATTCTCCTTCTTTGGGCTCATAGGGTTTAAATCCAGTTGCTAATATAATTATGCTACCTCTGATTTCGATTACTTCTGGTTTTTGCTCAAAGTCTGCTACACCGCATTTATTACATTTCGTACAAGCGTTAATGTCTATTACAGGTATTTCTGGATAACTAAACTCTCTTAGGTATATAGCTTTTCTTTTTGTTAACCCCCAATTAAATTCATCTGGTACTTCTATCGGACACTTCTCTACTGCTTCTCTGTAGTTTCCGTTTTCTCTAACAAATCTCGGGTTAATTTTTACTTTCATCTTAAAATCTCCAAGTACTCCTCCAGCTGATAGTATTTCCGCATTAGTATACACTTTTATGTTTGGAAGTTTCTTTATTTCATCAACAAGCTCCTTTATAATTTCTGATCCGCTTTTACCACTAGGATACAACTTATATATTTGCGCGGTTTTCCCTCCTAAAAACGGTGTCTTTTCTATTAGGTGAACTTTTATCCCTGCTTTTGCTAGATCTATTGCACATCTCATTCCAGCTATTCCGCCACCGACTACTATTGCTTCTGGTTTCATTTCTATTTTTATTGGTTCTAATTCCTTAGCTAAACTAACCTTAGCTATCGCACTTTTTACAATCCATATTGCTTTTTGCGTTGCAGCCTCTGGATTATCAGAATGCACCCAAGAACTGTGTTCTCTTATACAAACATGCTCTAGAAGATATGGGTTCAATCCTGCTGCCTTAGCAGCGTCTCTGAATGTTTTCTCATGAAGATGAGGTGAGCATGACGCTACCACGACTCCGTCCAATTTTAAATTTTTTATGTCCTCTTTTATTAGTTCTTGTCCAGCGTCAGAACACATAAACATGAAATCTCTAGCTACAGCTACATTAGGCAAGTCCTTGACAGCTTCTACAACTTTCTTAACATCAACATAATCTGAAATATTTCCACCACAGTGACAAATATAAACTCCTATTCTTGTTCTCAATCTTTCACCTCCTTAAGGTAGGCTATACACTGAGCCACAGCAGCATCTGCTGTAGCTATTGCATCTGGTATGTCCATAGGTCCTGAAGCTGTACCAGCCACAAAAATACCTTCAACTGATGTTTTCGCTGGATTTGAGCTTATACTTGGTTGTGCAACAAAACCGTAGTCATCTGTTTTTACGCCAAGGATTTCTGAAACTTCTGGATTTGATAGAAGGCCAACAGATAAAACAACCATATCATATTCTTCCTCTTCTAGTTCTCCAGTCTCCATATTTTCTACTACTACTACAGGATTTCCGTTTCTACTTTCTATTTTTGCAACTCTTCCTTTAACGAATCTAACCCCCAAATCCTTAACCATGTTGTAAAACTCTTCAAAACCTTTTCCAAATGCTCTAATATCCATATAGTATATTGTTACCTCTCCAAAAGGTACAGCTGACGAGAATAATAACGCCTGCTTTATAGAATACATGCAACAAACTCTAGAACATATTGGATTTCCAACAGATTTATCTCTTGATCCTGTACAAAGTATAAATGCTATTCTTTCAGGGACTTTACCATCTCCTGGCCTAAGAATTGCATTATATGGTCTTGATGGTGCCAGTATCCTTTCAAATTGCATTGCATGTATAATATTAGGATTCTTGCTAGTATGAATCTCAGTTAATGTACCTGTATAACCAAATTCTTTTTTCTTTTCTGGAGGAAATAATTTGTATCCTGTGGCAATTATAATAGCTTTTACTTCAACATCAAATTCCTTAGGCTCATCTAAAAAGTTTATAGCATTTTTAGGACAAACTCTTTCACAGCTCCCACACATTATGCAGTTATCTAAATCTATTAATGCCTTCTTAGGCGTAGCCATTTCAAATGGTATATATATAGCCTTTCTACCTATCAAACCATAATCGTATTCCCTTGGTACTAGCGATGGGCAGACCGCTTCGCATCTCCCACAACCTATACAAGCATCCTCATCAACGTATCTTGGCTTTTTTAAAATCCTAACTCTAAAGATTTTATCCTTTTTTTCTACTTTCTTTACTTCGGAATATGTTAAAAGTTTTATATTTGGATGTTTTGCCGTTGCAGCCATTTTTGGAGTAGTTATACATCCTGCACAATCCGTCGTTGGAAAAACTTTGCTCAGTTGAATCATATGTCCTCCTATACTGGGTTGCTTTTCAACTAACAGAACTTTAAATCCTGCATCACCTAATGTCAAAGCTGACTCCATTCCAGCTATTCCGCCGCCAATAACTAGTACATCATAATTAACTTCCATAAAATCACCGAAATTTTACTTTTTAGATGTTTTTTCTAAAACATTTTCAAGTTTTTCGAGCGTACTAACAATTGTCTCAACACATGTCGAGCAAACTCCTGATAGAGCTAATCTTTCCCTTTCTATACCTTCCTTATCTAAAAGTTCATATGCCTTTTCAATTATTTTTGCTGTTTTGTTCACACACTCCTCTCCCAGATAAGGACAATCTGGACCACTTGATGCAACAAAAACTGCATCAAATCCTTTTTTAAAAGCATAAACGATCAAGTCCGGTCTAAGCATACTGGCACATGGAATTCTAAAAATAACTGTGTTTGCTGGATAATGCACATGCAAAAGTCCTGCCTGATCTAACGCTCTATAAGCCATGTCCGCTGCAAAAATTAGGATCTTGTGCGCCATGTTACTTTAACCTCTTAACAAAATGTCTATCATAACCTCCAGCATCAAAGTAGCCTAAATATTCATACTTTCCTTTAGATCTTTCGCACATTGTCTTTAAATCATGGCGTGTTCCATGATCACTTGATAATAGTTCCAAAATTTGCCCAGGTTTCACTTTACTACCAAGAGCTTTCTTCGCCTCAAGCAAAGGCCCGGGACATGATTGACCTCTCGCATCAACAACTACATCTGCTTTAATTTTCTCCACATCTTCTTTGGATAATTCCATTTTCCTCACACCTCCACAAATTAATTACAAAAACCTCTAGTTTTGGTGAATATATAACTCAAAACTTATTAAATTTTTCGAGTTTGAATCATTTGAAGGTATTGTAATAATCCAAAAAGCATTATCTAAAAAATATAGGAACATTTACCTCTTCCTTTAAGCTTTAAAAATGATTACCTTCTAGTCATTCATTTGTGTTACCTTTCTTTCTTAGCGTATCTGCGTAGGAAAATAACCAATATTTAATTATTAATTGTTGCTAATTTCGTGCAAACTAGTTATTTCAAATTATAGAGCTACAATATCAATTTTTTATCAAAATAGTTGGCAAATTATCAAATACACAATTGGAAAAGTTTATATAGGTATTATCCCAAATTTATTTCATGTCAGAGTTCTTAGCTATTGCTGTGTTTACAGATAAATATTTTGAGTATGTTGCAGAAATAGCAAAAGCTGCAAAAAAATTAGGTAAAGACGTTAAGTTATTTATATCTGGGACTGGTACAAAAATTGTAAAGAATCCCAGATTCAAAGAAATACTAGATACTGCAGATCCAAAAAATGTTTTTATTTGTGAAGCTAGTTATAGAAGATACGTTGGAGAAAATATGGAAAAATTAAAGCAAAAAGAGTCTCCAGTTGAAGGTATACCTTATAAAAACTGGGTAACTCAGGCTAAAAATGCCGAATTTTTGAAAGATGCTGAAAAATATGTGGTGTTCTAAATGAGGGGGAAAGAAGAACACATTGCGGTTATTGCAAGAGATGTAGAATCACAATTTGAAGCGTTAAGAGTGGCGTTAGGAGCTATTCTTGAAGAGCATAAAGCCGATTTGTACGTATTGGATCACAAAGTAGACTTAGAGTACATGAAAAACAAAATATGTAGTGAGTGTGACGAAGAATTCAAGGATAACTTGGAATTTCTGACAGACATGGGTGGTAAATTATACTCAAATGTTGAAGAGAACAAAGAGTATAATTTTGAGATTTTAAGTATGGATGAGATTTTAAACAAACTAAAAGAATATGGTGTAGTTATAACATTCTGAGGGTGTTTCTCTATGAAAGTCCTGTACATATATAGAGCAGAGCCCAGTGAAACTACAAAGAAAATTGCTGAAGCATTAGGAAAGGATGCTGAAGTCATAGAATTTAAATTGTACGAAAAAAATGTCAACTACGAAGAACTAGTGAAAAAAATATTCGAGTGTGATAAAGTTTTTTGTTTATAAAAATAAAAGCTTAAAAGCTTTTAAATAAATAATATTTTTAATATATTTATTATTGATATTTATTTTTTATTTTGTTCATTACTCCTTATTTGTTCATTACTCTTTACTTAGCCCAAGTAGGGAGTATTGACCCTTTAATAGAAAAATTTATATAATAAAAATAATAATTCACACATTACAAATCTAGCAAAGAAGTTAGAGGAATTGGAGTAGATAGCATTAGAATCTGGATTATTTAAGAGATACAGGTATTTGGTTAGGTATTA
>CAZCHG010000059.1:0-8039 GCA_964498465.1 uncultured archaeon
TCTTTTGAGACTGCTGGAAATTTGTATGTTTCTGGAAATGTAGGAATAGGGACTACTAGTCCGCAGGCAAAGCTAGATGTAAATGGTGGGGGTTACATAAGAGGCACTTTAAACATGACTCAAAACAAAATTGTTGAGGTTCATACCTTAACTTTAAGAAGAAACACTGCAAACAATTTATGGCAAATCTATGGAGATCTTAGCGACAACTTCCAAATTTACAGTACTTCCCTAGGTGCAAATGTTTTTACCATAAGCCCTACTGGAAGTGTAAGCATAAGGGAAGGTTTAACGGTTGATGGTGGAACTTTATACGTCGATGCAGCTAATAATAAAGCTGGCATAGGAACAACTTCGCCTGGAGCTAAGCTTCATGTATATGGAACCTCTACAGATGTCATAGTCGGTGATGCCGGCTCTGGCTATTCCGTCATCCGTTTATTGGGAAGTTACAGCGACGATTATGCCTACATTCAAGCAGGTACTAGCTCAACAGATACCACAGCAAAATTAAGAATTTCTAGATATACCACTGCAACTTCACCGCTAGCTGATTTGCAAATTTATTCTGATAAAACCTATTTTTCTGGTGATGTAGGAATAGGAACGACTTCTCCAAGCGAAAAATTAGAAATAACTGGAAATATAAAATTAAACCCAGGTGCAAACCCAGCTATAATTTTTTCAGAAGACGGCACACAAAAGGCAAAATTACAAAGGATAGATTCTGATACAGCAATTAAATTAATAAACTCTGGAGGGTATCCCATAGCTTTAAAAATAGATTCAGGAGATTTTGACATGAATTATAATAACATTAAAAATCTTAACGAAATAAATTCCCTCTCTTTATATGCTGTAGCTCATTCCTATGCAACTGATGATGCCGCTTCTCCGAAAGTTTGGCTATCGGACCAAGGAAATATAATCATAATGAGTTATGAAGATAACAATGCAATTTTTGTTAACGGAAATTATCAAACAACCCTAAACGCTGGTCAATCTATTCAATTAAGCTTGAGTGCAGGCGATATGATAACAGCAACGAAGCCATTCTCCACAGCAAGCACAGGTAGTGCTGTCGCTGTGGCAGTTCCGATTTCTTGGGCAGGCTATAGATTTGCTTATTATGTTGATAGAGGAGATCCTCAACACATTTGGATTTATGCCCCGTTTTCAAGAGCAAACGTAAAAGTTTATAATGGTACGACTTTAATAACAACCTTAAGCATAGCCAAAGGAAGTTCAACTTATTATTCAAACAACTTTGTAGGCAATACATTGATACTAGAGTCCGATGCTCCAATCATTGTATGGAAAAGAGCGACTACCGAAGATGGCATTCCATTGTATCCTTGCTCTAAAGAGTTGTATGGAGTTGCTTCGGGGGAGGGTTATGTCTCTGCGTTAGAGGATAGCACAGAAGTTACCATTTACTTCTCTGACGGAGCAAGTACAACCATAAGTTTAAATAGAGGTCAATCAGCTCGATTTGATGCTGGAAGCCAATATGCAGGACCGGCAAGTAGAATAGTAGCGAATAAACCAGTTTGTGCTAGAGCAGAGGGTGATGGAGACGGGTGTGAACAAACGGTATTTACAAATCAACGGCAGCATGCAACTAATTTTGTTTTACCAGCCAATGCTGAATTTATAGCTTTAGTAAGTTATAGACCTGCTAAAGTTAGAGTATACAACTCAACTCATACAGTCTGTGAAGCAAGCTTGAGTGGGACTAATGGAGTTTATTTCGTTAAATTAACTTCCAGCGATTGTGGATTGAAAGCTGGCTATAGAATAATTACAGATAATCCGGTTTGGGCGATTTTTGAATACGGCACTAGTGACGAAACAATGCTACAGGGTTATACTCCTACTACTCAATTTGGATTATCTTCAGTAAAAGGAGCTTGGGGTTCTACGGGAGATTTTTATGTTGCCAACAACTTAAAAGTAAGTGAAACAGCTACTGTAGGTGACTTAAGTTGTAGCAATTGCATAGCATTAGGTAGTGAAACTTCGGGTACTTTACCTTTAAGCGAGGGTGGAACAGGAGCAAGCTTAAGCGATCCTAACGATGATAGAATATTATTCTGGGATGATTCAGCAAGCACAGTTACTTGGCTAGATATAGGAAGTGGTTTAACTCTTAGCGGAACTACTATATCTCATGCTGATACTTCTTCTCAAGGAAGCGTAGATAATTCTGATGGTACAGTAATTCAGGATGTAAGTTTAGATGATTACGGACACGTAACCGGATTAGTTAGTTATAATTTGGACAATCGTTATTATACAGAAAGTGAAGCTGATTCTAGGTTTGTTAATACAGCTGGTGATACGATGAGCGGAGATTTAACCATCTATAAAGATTTACCAGCCTTGAATTTAAATGATAATTCGGATAGCGGAATAGATGTTACATTGAGAGCTAATAACGAAAATCTTGAAATAGTTGAACCAGAAGATAGTTCAAAAGTTTGGGCATATTTCGAGGATGACAAAGGACTTCACTTAACTGGTGCTCCGCATCTTTATATGGAAAGTGGCAACATTTACATGTACGACCATAGCGTATATAACGCAAAAAACATAGAAACTAATACAATTTATGATCCAGATGATGCTTATTTGAGTATTGCTGATCATGTTTACTTTACTGTTAACGGAACTAGATTGTACTTGAAAAGCTATAGCGGACAAACTTATGCGGGAATTTATACGAGCTCTACTTCTAATAGATTGTTTGTAAGAGCAGAAAATACAGACAACGTTGCTCAGTTTGCTAGTTATGGTTTATACTTACCTAGAGATGTTGATACAGGACTTTTTGTAACTGGAGGTGCGAGGATAAACTATGGAGGTTCTGAATTTGTTGTCGACAATAGCGGTAACGTTAAGGCTGATGGCGGAACTTTTTATGTAGATGCTGCTAATAATAGAGTTGGAATTGGAACTACTTCTCCAGGTTATAAATTGGATGTTAGAGGCGGTGCAATATTTTACTCGGATGCAAACGATCAAGATTTCATAGTTAAAGATGCGGATAAAGGGAGCGTTTCGAATGTTATTTGGTATGATTATTCAGAAGGTCAAGTTTTACTTGGAAATAAAGGAGCAAATAATTGGGAAGTAAGGGTAAGAGGATCCTTAGATGTAGACGAGAATGTTAACATAGATAGCAATCTTTACATGACAGACGGAACAATTTATGATGCGGATAATGTTGAAACTAACACAATTTACGATCCTGAAGATAGCATAATAGAGATTAAAGATACTGCATTGATCTATGATACTGCAACCGGCGATCAATACGATTATGATGTAAGGATTGGAGGAGATTCATCTAATGCTTTGTATATAGACACAGCGGAGGGGGCTGGATTAGTTAATTTAGTAGCTGGAGCTTACTGGAATGGAACTCATTATTTGTATGGTGGCTCTAGAGGAGCTTCGAGGATTGAATTGCATGATGGAGTGATAAACTTATATGTTGGAGGGACTTCTGGAAGTGCAGGGTCCGTTGTTAGCTTTACTAATGTAATGTCCATGGACAATTCGATAGTTAGGTCTTACAAGGAATTTAGAGCTCCTGAGTTTGTGGATTCTGATAATACAGACTATTACCTCGATCCACATTCAACAAGTTATCTGTATAGGCTTGGTATAGTTAACGAAATTTATTCTAATGGTGATATAAGGATAGATTTAGACGAAAACGATGATGGAACTAACTATTTCAGGATTTATAATGGTGGGGATAGCCAAATTTTCTATGTAAGCGAGGGCGGTTTAGTTTATGCAAGCGGAGATGGAAACTTTAACAACGTTAAATTAAGAGGTCAAATCCTTTACTCAGATGCAAACATTTATCTAGATTTAGACAACAACGACGACGGAACTAACTATTTATACGTAAGAGATGGCGGAAATAATGTAGTAATGCAAGTAGACGAATCTGGTAATTTACAAGTTAAAGGAAACATATACGATCTTGATGATGGTGATGTCAACATAGGGGAGAATTTAGTTGTGAGTGGAGATATAACAGTTAATGGTTATGATTTGGATTTGGTTAGAGGGGATTATGGTTATATACATTCTGTTGGAAGAATAAGTTTTGATTGGACATCAGGAACTTACGATAATCCAGATAATCATGGAATTACTAGTAAGAATGAAGGAGGTAGTTGGAGTGATGACTTGAGGATAAATAGTTATGGTGATATAATTAATACGATAGATAGCAACAATAACGATGCAACTTCTTACTTTAAAGTTCAACACCATAGCACTGGAGATGGAGAAGATTTGTTCTGGGTTAGAAGTGCTGATGGAGATGCTTATTTCAAAGGAAATGTAGGGATAGGAACGACTTCTCCTTATTCAAGATTGCATGTTTATAGAGAAGGAGAACCGAACTCTACAGTTGGCTCTGCCCCAGCTTCTATAAGGATAGAAGGCGGAGGAAACTATAATTGGGCTGCTGGGGAGGCAGCCTCTGAATTACTTTTTATGAAAGATGGTGATATAGTTGCTGCTATAAGAGCTGAGCATGATAGGCCTGGAGGTGAGCATAGCTATGAAGATGCAGGTCTTACATTCTATACAGGAAGTGTAGCTGAGACCCCAACATTAACGCCAGCTCTCCACATATGTTCAGGGCATTGTGATTATAATGTAGGAATAGGAACTACTTCTCCTGCCGATAAGTTAGATGTAAACGGTGATATAAGAGTTAGAGGAAACGATATAAAAGATTCAGCAGGAACTTCAAGGATAAGTTTTGATACAAGCAATAAAAATGTTATAATAACGATAGGATGAGGTCCCTAATTCTTCTTTTAACTCTTTTCTTATCATTCCTCTTTTTACCTATAACTGTTAAAGTAACTTCTGACTCGCAACAAGATCCTACTTGGTGTGGCGTTAGTTTTACACAACCATGGTTCCCTATATCAAAAGATGGTTATAATGTAGTTATAGTAGATTATTTCGGAAATGTATACATCAACTCATCGAGCTTCAGCAAATCTTCTAATCCACCCAACACAGGGTGGAAAAATGCATTTCTTATCTCTAATGCTTCTAATAACGATGTTATAATGGGGTTTAATTTGACCAAATCTCAAATCGCTGGTAATATTCATGAATTCTTTTCTTTCTTCCAACTAAGAGAATTCGACCACAATCCAGACTATGACCCAGACATAAGGTTTGTAGTACCTTCAGCTGGAATTTTGAGAATAGATTCTTATACAGGTGGTGCTACTTCGCTAGGAAGAGGGTATGCGTTCATAAATCTCCCAAAATGGTTTATCCATAACAAAAAAGTTAGCATTCGCTGGAGAGGTTATTTTTCTGCTACTGTATCAAGAAAGATTGGAGAATTAGTGCTGGTCAATCATTCCCTAAACAGAAAGGAAACAAGCCAATATTTTGTCCCCAATTCAAACAGTGATGGCCTTGGACAATTTGGTACCATGACTTTAGCAGAATATTATTGCGATGCTGGTGGTTGGTGTGATTGGAAGGTAGATACTACTTCAACTCTAGATTTAAGCGATTGGAACGATAAAGTATGTCTGCTAGTTAAGTTAATAGATAGCTGGACAGGGTCAAAAGTTCAACTCGACATAGATTATATAAAAGTAGGCGACTCTACTTTCGGGCTTAACGGCGTAGTTGAAATGGAAAAGACCGGAACTTACAACGATTACGGATATTTCCTACCAGAAAATCATGAAAGCAGCTTTGTAGTTAAAACAAAGGAAGAAGACGATACCATAGCAATATTTAATAAAGACATATATGCAAAAGGTTACATCGTCTATCAAGGTTCTCAAGCTGGATGTCCTGCTGATGGTTACTCTTGTAGTTCAGATAATAACTATATAATATCTGAGGATAACTATTGTGATGTATTTTCTGGTTCCTGCAAAACGACCACAACTATAGTAGAGGATTGTAGCAGCATAGAAGATGTTTGCGGTTTCCCAACGAAATGTGAGGAAGCTAGCTTGTGCACTTATCCTAACGATTGTTTCAGTGCAACATATGACGGATATTGTTGTTGTGGTATAGAAGATCCTAGTAAATGTCCAACGTAAATTTAAACTTATGAATACTTGCTAGATCTTTTACAGAGGAAAAGGAAAAATAAAAAGAATTACATAAGCTTCAAAACTATTTTTAGATTTCAACTTATGCTTTCAAGAAAATATTAGGAACTATCTTGAAGAAGTTTACAAAATAAAATTCATTATGATTAAAAAGTTAGAAAATCTGCTAAAATCTTATTATTTATGCGATCATTGTTTAGGAAGGCTTTTTGCTCAATTACTTACAGGTTTAACCAATGAAGAAAGAGGAAGAATAATAAGAAATTTTTTAGCGATGCTATACGAAGCTGGAAAAATAAAAATTCTTAAAGAAAATCTTTATGGAGTTAACTTAAGAAAGAAAGTTAAAATTGAAAAGCCTGTTTGTTTTATCTGCAAAAATTTTTTTGAAGAAAAGTTGGATAAAGTAATAGAAAGAGTTCTAAAAGTAGCTAAAGAATATGAATTTAATACTTTTCTAATAGGATGCAAACCTACAGAAGAAATGTTAGCTAACGAAGAAAAAATTTGGGAAATTTTTGGCGCTGAATATGCCGAATCTATAAGAAGCGAAATTAATAGAGAAATAGGCAAGAGACTAGAAAAAATTCTAGAAAAGAAAGTTGATAAGAAAAGACCAGATATTACTTTTATAATAAACTTAAAAAATCTTGCAATCCAAAAAAACATAAAAAGCCTTTTTGTTTTTGGCGGCTATAAAAAGTTAGTTAGAGGGATTCCTCAAGCTAAATGGTATTGCCCAAAATGTAAAGGAAAAGGTTGCGTTTATTGTAAAGGTAAAGGCAAGTTATACCCAACTTCTGTTCAGGAAATTATAGAAAAGCCTTTAATTAAAGCAACAAAAGCTAGAAAAACAAGGTTTCATGCCGAAGGAAGGGAAGATATAGATGCAAAATGCTTAGATTACAGACCTTTTATAATAGAATTGGTAAAACCAAAAAAGAGAAAAATTGATCTGAAAAAGATTGAAAGAGAAATAAATAAGTCAAAAAAAGTTAAAGTTAAAGGTTTGAAATTTGTGGAAAAAGGCTTGATAAAATTTCTTAAAAACCAAAAAAGCGAAAAAACTTACGAAGCAATTGTGACATTTAGAAAAAAGGTTGACGAAGAAAAGTTGAAAAAATTAAAAATTTTGGAAAAAATCCCTATCAAGCAAAGAACTCCTTTAAGAGTATTGCATAGAAGAGCTGATAAATTAAGGATAAAAAGAGTTAGAAAAATAAGTTGGAAAGTATTGAGCAAAAGAAAAGTAATTTTTAAAATTAGATGCGAAGCAGGAACTTACGTAAAAGAATTGATAAACGGAGATAGAGGAAGGACTTTACCGAGCATTTCAGAAATAATTGGAAATGAACCTATTAAAATAGAGTTAGATGTTATAAAAATACATTCACCATTCAAACCCTAACCATTTTGTCTATAAATCTTTTATACCATTCAAATTCTTTTTCATTAACCAAATGAATTTCAAAGGGAGAAAACACACCAATTTTCTTCCACACTTCTTCTATTAACTTATTTCTTTCGCTTATCCTTTTTGGCATTTTCTTAGAAACTATCAGCAAATCTATATCGCTTAATGGTGTATAAGTTCTTTTGACAACAGAACCAAAAACAAAAACTTTTGCGTCTGGCAACTTTTTTCTAATTATTTTCTTTATCCTCTTCGCATACTTCATATAATTCTTAAAATATTTTTCCTTTTCCCTTTTCATCTCAATCAATAAATCCACAAAACCCATGCTACAACTTTTCAATAAATCTACTGAATTTCTTAGCAAATTTTAGCATACTATCTACTTCCTCTTTACTAAATTCTATGGGAATATAACGGGATGTTATGTAAGCGCTTTCTAAATTTTTTATAACGTTTATGTTCGAACTAAAGAATTTTTTTAATTTATTTCTCTGGTT
>CAZCHG010000060.1:0-8005 GCA_964498465.1 uncultured archaeon
CTTTGTTTTCTAAAGTTCTCCTTAACTTAACTTAAGAATTTCCAAAGGTTTTTTAACTTCTGTCGCTAAGGGGATCCATCCAACTGAGGGTTCAGCGGACATAGTCTTTTATAGACATACGTTCGCTTTGGGATACATCACAAAATGTCGCTAAGAGAACCTCGTTTTTTAAGCGGAGATGAATTAGGGAAGAAGAGAGGGGGCAATGTCCTGAGGCTATTGAGGTGTCTCAAATGTAACATTGAAATGGGCAGAGATGTAATAGCGTTCTCAAGCTAGAAAAGAAGTACTTAACTTTGGAGGAGCTCGTGCCGTTTGCCCTGATGCCCGATGAATATTCTCTAGAGGTAGCTGCGCTACCGATGAAGGAGTGGATGAGGAGAAAGTCCCTACGTCAACACGATTCGATATAGTCTTAAATAAAATGAGACGGTAGGGGCAAACGGTGAAGGAGCTTGAGCAATCATATATTTAGACTTGAAAGAAGGAAATATATAAAGAGAAGGAAAATCATAACCAACAAAGGACTAAGAACAATTGTAAGAATTACCCACGCTGGACACAAAGCTTACAGAAGAGAAATCAAAAAGCTCAAAAGTTTAACTAAAAAGTTGAGAACTCAAAATCTCATCAAATTTGGTAAATTAGGTTTATTTTTTTGTCACGAAGACCAATCACATTTTAGTGATCTCCTCCCCTCGCTATCGCAAGGGGGCTTCCACCAGAAGCCATTAGGAGAGGTTGGGGAGTGTGTAGCACAAAGCTACGCTCCTCTTCTGGCTTGATCATGTAGCCCCTGACCGCAGATGCCCGCGCTCTCGTTCCGAACTTGCATTAACTTCGGAGTATAAAAATTAGCTACCTTCAACCTCCCCCTCCCACCTCCCCTAATTCATCTCCGCCCTCATAGATGGGGTCTTCTCAGCAACTGGAGGTAAATTTTTTAATAGGTTTGACTTTAACCTAAAATTATGTGCTGCGTAGCAGATTGTTCGCAATTCTCCCATTAATTCTGGTTTTGTCAGTTATACTCATTTGCGGTTGTGCTGAAAAGAGACCTTCCGAAATAGTAACTCCAACTCCTACTGAAATGATATCTCCGACCCCTACACCCACACCAACAGCAACTTCCGTACCAACTGTGACAGAGAAGAAACAAGAGTTACGTGGAAACATCATAATAGATGGTGATTTGAGCGATGTGAAAAGCATAGGTGTTGAACCATTGCTAACTGAGTCAAGATTAAGCATATCAGATTTAGCAAATCCAAAGAACGCGTATATCTTTACTGATGGGGAATGGGTTTACGTGGGAATAGAACTGTATGGAAAAATGGATGAGAATCGCAATTATGTTTTAAATATGGAGTATAGGGAAAACGGAGAAACGAAAATGGCTTTTAACATAAAATATGTACCGAATGAGGGATATATTGCATTTCGCTCTGTCAAGACTGGTAGTAAGTACAATATCGTTGAAAGATATGAAAATCTATGGAGACCACAAGGATAACGTGATTGAAATTGTATCTAAGTGCTTCAGCGACGCAAAAGATTGCAATTTCGTATCGTTTATTGTGACTTATCCTTTCGAAAAGACGTTTGAGTACAAAAAGGTAATATCCAAGGAGGAAAAGCTAAGCGCCATCATACCTTTTGTGAAATTTAATTTTTCGCTTGAAAAAGAAAAGCCAACACCAAAATCTGGAACAGTAGAATCAAAAGCATGGGATATCCACAAAAATGCTTGGAAAGATGTGGTTAAAAAGGCTAAAACAGATAAATACTTCAAATATGCAATTTACGCAAGCAGAATCTTAGCAATTAAACACCCAGAAGTATATCTCAAAGCTGATAAATTATTCATAAATAAGATTACAACAAACGAAGGATTCAAGAAATCTTATGAAACAAAGGATGTTCACTCGAAATATCTTTTTGGAAAAGAAAAAAATGGTAGGAGAACCATTCTCATTTGACTTGGTAGACTTCAGCAAGTACAAACTCATTTCTAGCAGAGACACATATCCTGCAAATTATCCCGTGTTTAGTTATATTGATATAAGGCTTTCACCGATCTCAGTTACCTTGAAAACTTACAACAATGAAATAACTGAGCTCGAAAAAATCGTGCAGTTGTACTTCAAGGAAAAGGGATAGAACAAGTACGTTATATACTGCGATAACGATAAAGCTTATTTGTGGAAGGATGGAGAGCTAATAGATGCCAATTTAAACGCAGTTGATAGAATTGAAGGAAATCCGATTTTGATCTTTAACGAAAATTACGTGTGGTATCCCCTAATGGAAAAAGATGACACTTCGAAGGATAGCACGCTAAGGGCTTTAGTAGAAAAATATTCAACCGATGTGAAAGTTCCTAAACTTTCTGATTTTGAATCAGAAATAGTAAAAGAGCTAAAGATTGTAACGGAGCTTGAAAACGAAAAACAAATAGAGATAGCAAAGCTTTTTTCAGTTAGGGCTTGAGTAAGATACTTTTACGATGACTGGGCTAGGGAATTTCCCGAGATTGCAAACTACAAAACCATTTATTACGTGTTGAAGGAAGTTATAAAGGATGGGGATTATTTAAGTCCAATTACCGCATACTTATCAGCAATAGTCATAACAAAAGGTGGGCTGGATGGTATAAAGGATATGTGTAAAGAGTATTTAAGTTATGCTTCCACAAATGGAAGATACGCCCACGGACATCTCTGGAAGTGCTCAATGGTAGAATATTTGATAGAGGACTCGTACAGGGCAAAAACTGGTCACTGCGTAGTTCAGGCTGCAAATCTTATGGCTGTGTTAAATCTGGCAGGAGTGGAGTGTTACAGACTCTCAGCAGTATCAGTTCAAGACATTGGCCATGACTGGCTTTATGTTCCTGAGTACGACATAATATTAAGCAATGGGAACATAGATAGATTTAACAAAGTCCTATGGGTTTCAAAGAGTGGAGCAGAAACTAACGTTATTAGATTTATTTCTTACAAGGATATCTGGTCACAGATGATGCCTTATGATTATTATGCAGGAACAATGCCTCCAGAAAAGGCAGTGGAAGTTCTTAAGTGTTTAAAGGGATTGCATAATGAGACTGTGTACGGTGGGAAAAGAATTGGTAAGGAATGGATAACTATACCGTTCGATAAACTGATCAAAAACATTGAGAGTAAGAAATATACATGGATATCTTTAACGCTAAGTTAAACTTTGCTAGTGAGCAAAAATTGCTAAGTGAAAAATCAATTGTCAACTGTTATAGTAACCGTTTGCAATTTTTAATGCCACTTTTTAAAATAGAATCAAAAACGTTATAAGTTGTTTAAATGCCATACAAAAAATTAAATGAGAAAATTTATTGCTAAAGTTTACTCACTTATGGAAAATCACCCAATTAAGACTATTTTTCTTTTATTCTTTTTGTTTTTAATTATTTATCCTCAAAGTTATATCTCAAATTTAACGTATCCATTTGATCCAAAATTGTATTTAATGCAGAGATTCTTCACTTGGAATGAAATTGATCTTGGATCAATCAACCCAAGCAATCCATCTGGTATAATTTTTTCACTAACTGAGGCAATTGCTTACGAACTATTTGGTCACTACGCAAAGAAAATAACTTTTGCCGTTTTATCCACTCTTGCAGGAATTTCAATGTGCTATTTTGTTTCAAAAATGACTGATAGCAAAATAGTTCAAATAACAGCAGCAATTATTTACGCTTTAAGCTTTTGCAATATAACTTCATGGGAAGCTTTTGAGCCATCAAGGATTGGATTGCTTGCAACCCTGCCACTCATACTGGCTCTACTCATAGACGGATTAGAAGAAAAATCTGTTAAGCATTTTATATTTGCATCATTTTTGATTGCTTTCTCAGGTATGGGGCTTACGTTACTGTTTCTTGTTTTTGCAACACCGGTACTATATCTAACCGTATCCACTCTGTTCACATCAAAAAATTATTTTAATAAAGAATCTGTAAAATCCGTGCTATCTTTTTACCTCATAGTTTTCCTAATCAACGCATATTGGATTCTTCCGTTAATTTTTGGACCAAAACAACATCCTGAAATCGGATTTATCCAACTCAATAAGATTTCAGTATTTTTAATACCTTTACTAGCTTTTATAGGTCTTTTAATTGAGCATAGAAATAAATTTTTAGCTTTCGCAGCAGTGCTTAGCATCATAGGGCTTAGTTTAACTTTTGATTTTGATTTTTCCTGGATTGGTGCATCAGTCTCAAGTGATTTTTCTGTATTTGTAATCTTTGGATATTCTATTCTTGCAGCAGTTGCATTGGGAAAGATATATAGCATTCTTGTGAAGAAAACAAACTGGAAACTAGCTTTAACACTTGTGTTTATAATACTTGTTTTATGTACACCTATAGTATCTTCAACTGCAAAGTATGTACCATCGGAGCTCTTTGGAATTGCATATCTTATCGATCAGAAAAAGGAAAATGGAACATTTAGAACAATCGTAATTCTCGAAGATATTGATGAAAAAAACGAAGTTCTTAGAAAATTTACGGATCTAATTAATGAACAATTTATTCTAGGAGTCTCAGATGCAAATTGCAGTCTTTATAAGCTTCTATACAAGCATGATAATTTTTATGGATTGTTTAATATAAAATATGTTGCATCAAAAAATGAGTTGGGTTATTTAAAGAAACTTGGAAATATTGATTTATACAATGTTTATGAGTTACCAGAATCAGCTGTACTTCCCCGGATATATTCTGCGGTATATCCCATTCTTGTTAAGGGAAATGAGAGTGATATGTTTAAATTAATAACATTTAAGGAACCACATCTGGGAAGTTTTGTGTTCATTCTATTGAATCTCACAGATTATGAAAAACTAAGTTTACTTAAAAGATTTGATGAAAACATGGCAATTAAAATTGAAGTAATCAAATCTGAGGAGATTGCAACAAAATTTCCCAAAGGTAATATTTATGCAATAACGTATTCAAACTTAAGCAAAACAGTTGTTCACATTAGAACTTACGATGAACCATTGACAATATCCTACATTTCCGAGGATGGTCGTATAATTGGAGATATTACAATCCCGTATGAAGCCTTTGGCATGAGATACATTGCAGCACCAAAGGTTATCCCTTTCCTTTTAAAAATCCCAAGCTATTCTGAGCAAACAATAGAGATTAACCACGCAGTTACAGGAAATTTAACTTTGCATTTAGCGATGAAATCTCCAACGATTGTTTTTAAAAGAGTAAACCCGACAAAATACATTGTAGAAGTTGAAAACACTCACAATCCTTTTTTCCTAGTGCTTTCCAACTCATTCGATGAGCGATGGAAAGTCTACATTGAAGATAAAGTAATTAAACTCAACAAAATTGTTGCAGAGTACGATCACGTTAATGTATACGAGGCAAAACCGGATAATTACAGAATTAATATTGAAAATATAATTGGAGATTTGACTTTTTTGTTTAAAGAGCCTTTAAATGAGAAATACCATTTCGTTGCAAATAGTTATGTAAACGCATGGTACATAGATCCTAAAATATATGATGGAAACGGTGATGGAAAATTTACAGTAACGATTTATTATGTTCCTCAGTCTATATTCTACTTAGGAGCACTCATAAGCATTTTATCTTCATTGTTTTTCATAACACTTTTACTTTATGAAGTGAAATCCAAAAGACCATGGTCAAAAAAATAAAAGTTAAAAATTTCTAATTTGCACAGTTTTGCGCAGTAAGATTATCTATAGATTTTTTAGTGCTTAGTTTAATACTTCTAGTAGAGCTACCATCATAGAGTTCATAGAAAAACATAGAGATGTTGAAATTTCGCTAAGTAAGTTTTTATTTTCAAGCATTGGTTGATTTGAAGATCCGAATCCCTGATCGGTGATGGAAGATGTTGAGTGTCAAGATAAGATGTGATGTGTCCAGAGTTCTCCCAAAAGAGGAGGAGTCCGATGACGTGCTCTCTGATGAAAAGAGGGCTGAGAATGATGAATCCCAGGACAACGTGTGGGTGTGAATTTCACGCATTCACACGTTGTCCAAACCCTATTTTTGATATTATGATAATCTACTGCAAAGTTAAAAAGTAATTAAAGTAAAAACAAGCAGACAAAGACTTTAATTTACTTTAAATTCCTAGAAATTTGCTTCCGTAACTTAACTTCTTTTTAGAATCAAAAATACACCTATAGCAGCAAATATTATGGATATCCACAATGAAAATTCACCAATTAAAATGTATGATAGTGCTCCTATGAGGACTATACTTATAATTTCTCTATCTTTCTCTTTAAAGTTTGATTTTTTCTCATAAATTAAATTTGCAATACTAGTAATCAATGCAATGTACGTAATTGCAACAAAATCCTTTGCTAAACTTTCATATCCAATTAAAAGTAAAATTAAAGAAATTAGAACAAAAATAAGAGATATTACCGAAAGTTTCTGAAATACTGCCAATTTAGTATAGTAACCTCTTGCTTGTTCGATTTGCGCGAGTGTAAACTTTCTTGTAACTATAACAGTGCCTAATACAATAAAAGGTAGCGAGACAAGAACTAAGATATCCCCAGAGAGATACAGAAGAGATCCTACTGCTAGAAAGCAAATACCTTCTCTCGTTTTACTGTCGATTTCCTTTACTAGCTTTGTCTCCTCTATTAACAAGTTTAAAACTCCAACTACAAGGCAGAAATAAGTTATTATTGCCATGTGGTTCGCAAAATTTTCTGCTCCTCCTGCCAGAATAAAAGCTGCAAGTATCAAAAACAAAATAGCAAGGAAAACAAACCTTTGTCCTACGGATAAACCAAGATAATATTCCTTTATTTTTTTCCTGTATGCGATAATTGCGGATAAAAGCACAAACAAAAATAGCAGAACTAACGAGGCAAATACGTACCATTCCTGCGTGGCGATGATCTCTATTGTAATCTCTCCACTTTTTATACTTTGACCTTCTGGTTCAAAGTAAAATTTAAGATCATACTTCCCAGGAAGTGCTAGAGATGGTATTCTCGATTCGTAATATATGTGAACTTCTTGATTCTTTTTATACTCCCTCCAAGACGGATGTGAATAAGTGAAAACTTTTTTCCCCAAGTAATAAGCGACCAGTTTAATGTTTATCTCTCTTACAACGGTATCTTTTTTGTTGGTTATATAGAAATCAGCTCTTATTTTCTCTCCTGGCGAATAGCATGCTTTGTTTAGCTTAACAAGAATTCTCATCTCATCGTCTTCAATGTGTATAATACCTTCGTGTTCATCTTCTGCTAAAACAGGTTTGGTTAAAGCTAAAAGAATTAAAAGTATTATAATAAATAGAATCCTAGTTCTCATTAGCATTTAAGCAGTCTTTGCAGTAATATATAAAGTTTGTTATAAACTGTTTTTATTATCCGATAATTGGTTCTTCTTTGCACTGATAGTAGATTATGGAGTTCAAAATTCTTAACAAATTATTGGGTATATATAAAGGTTTACACACGAAGTACACACAATTGTCCCAGTCACGGGCTAAATGTATTTAAGGAGAGAGATACAAATGTATTATGCTCACCAATGTCCATAAAATCTGAAATTGCTTCGTAAGGTATCAAAAACCTCAACTATGCACAAAGAGATGTGATTGATTTAGTTGGAGATGTAGAATTACTTTTCCCGAAAAAGAATAAGATCGATGATTAACTTCCGATGAACCCTGAAAGAGCAGAGGGTTAATGTGTTCTTAAGGCGGACATATACCTGCAAAAAACCATGTCTACTGAACTTCTAACTGTGCAATTCCACTGCTCAATGTAAAAGGTGTATCAAAAACTTTTCATAGTTTTTTAGAATAATAAAGAAAGAAGTGAACCTGAATGGTTGAGCTAAAAGTTTCAGATTACATGACAAGAAAAGTTTTCACACTTTCCCCAGAAAATACAGTAGAAGATGCAATAAAATTAATAGAGGAAACCGGTCACGACG
>CAZCHG010000061.1:0-7989 GCA_964498465.1 uncultured archaeon
GTAACAATCTTTACACCTTCCTTTACACCAAGCAAGCAACCAACGTAGCCTTTTGATGCAAGCCTTTCCCCTATTTTCATCAGCTCCTTCATGCCAACATCCAAAACGTCAGCTATCACCTTTATCGAGTTAAATTCTTCGCTTTCTTTCTCCAACCTCTCAGCCTTAAGCTCTGCAATCTCATCAATCAATTTGTCTATCTCTTTCCTCTGATTTTTCCACTCCTCAAAGAACCTTGAAACGGTTTTTGGTAAAACTGATGGCTCCACTCTTAATGTTTTGCTTGCCTCTCTCAAATAATTCTCCATCTGCCTTACATGTTTAAGTGCAGCCTCTCCTGCAGCAAACTCAAATCTTAGCACACCATCCTGTATCGATTCTACTCTCAGTATTTTCACAAACCCTATCTCTCCTGTTCTGCTACAATGTGTGCCTCCACAAGCCTGAACGTTTCTTCCAACTTTTACAATTCTTATTTCTTTTCCCGGAGGGACTCCACCTTGATAAAGTCTGAATCCGTATTTTCTTTCTGCATCAATCCTGTCCATCCACTCCCAAGCTATCGGCTTATCCTCCATGATTTCCCTGTTAACCAAGAGCTCTATTCTTTCTATTTCCTCAGGAGTTAACTTCTTGTAGTGAGTTATATCTAGCCTAGCTTTGCCTTCCTCTTTCTTTGCTCCAGCCTGCCATACGTGTTTGCCAAGCACATCTTGCAGTACTTGAAGCAGTATGTGAGTTGCTGAGTGGTGTCTCATTAGGCTTAATCTTCTTTCTGCATTTACTACTCCTTTTACTTCCAATCCTTCATCTATTTTCCTGCTTAGCTTGTGCAAAACAACACCGTTTACTTCCTGAACATCCAAAACATCTATTTTCTCTCCGTTAACCACTAAATATCCCCTATCGCTCTCCTGACCTCCTCCTTCTGGATAAAATGCAGTTTGATCGAGTATAGCATAATTATCGATTACCTTTATAACCCTTGCCTCGAATTCAAACTTTCTTGGATCCTCATAGTACAGTTTTCTCGTTTTCGGAACATCTAACTCAATTTTTTCCTCTTTTTCCTTTCTTTCAGCTTTGGAATGTCTTAGGGCTAGCTCAGCATAGAAATCCTTTGGAACTTCAACTTCAACGCCTTTTTTTGCCGCAATTCTTTGCACGAGTTCAACGGGAATACCGTGGGAATCGTAGAATTCTATTAAATCTTTCTTCTCTATTTTTCTTTTCTTTTTCAAAAATCTTTCAACTATTTGAATTCCCTTCTTCACGGTTTCCTTGTATTTATCCTCTTCAAGCTGCAAGATCTCTTCTATGGTTTCAAGGGGTACATCGAAATCGAACTCTGGCAGATTTTTCCTGTGAAGCTTCACTAAATCGAAAATGGACTTGTTAAATCCTATGTCCTCAGCAAGCCTCAAACTCCTTCTTATCATTAACCTTGCAAGATATCCAGCCCCAGCGTTGGATGGAACTAGCCCATCTCCCAGCATAAACAGTATTGCACGCGTGTGATCTGCTAAGGCGTAAGCCTTCTCTAGCGGGACAACTATGCTCTCTAATCTTTCAACAGAAATCCCTATGTTTCTTGCCACTTTCTCCCTGAAGCTTTTCAATTGATCTCCCCTCAAAGTTCCCATTATTCCGGCAATCTTTGAGCTCTCTTCAATTATCCTCCTTACTTCATCATCCTCCGTGGAAAAGCCTATGTCTGAATTATCTACGATCTCCTTTATTACGTTTGGAAATATTGCATCGTAAACTGTTGGAGTTCCCTGGCTAGCCCACGTAAATCTTTCAAGACCGTATCCAGTATCAACAATGTAATTATCCATCCTTCTGTACCTTTCACCTTTTATTTCTATGTCTCCTTTGGGATGTAGCTCCAAGTTCATGAAAACCAAAGTTGCCAGCTCTATTCCACCCACTATAGCTTCCAAACATGGACCAGCGTTTCCTCCACCAGCCCAGGGCTCTTCCTTGTAAACTATATCCTCTTTATCCACACCTAAACTTTCAAGCAGTTCTGTACAATACTGTACAGTCTCATTTTTCCAGTATATTTCCTTGTCTTTGTAGTTAAATGCATGGTGAGCCATCATTTCAAACAAAGTCAAATGTCTTCCCGTTCTTCCCACAGAATCCAAATCATCCATTCTTATGCATGGCTGGGAGATGGTTAGGGGATTGGCTGGAGGTGGGCAGAGGCCTGAGGTTACGAACGGTTGAAAGTCGGCAATAGATGCTATGGTTAGATATATGTCATCTCTCCATCTGGCAACCACTGGATATCTCTCAATCCTTTTATGACCTCTTTTTTCAAAGAATGACAAGTAATATTCCCGCATTTCGTTAAGTTTAAAACTTTTCTTAAAAACAGGATTCCCTATGAATGTATAAGTTCCGCACGGGGGATCTCCGCACACATCCTTTGATTTGTCAGCAGTCCAAAAGAACTTTCCACACAATTTGCATTTTTTTCTAACGAATCCGTTATCTTGAAGGTATTTAATGTTCAAATATTCTTTTTCGAGCATCGCTTTAGATTAATTGCTTTAAATATAAAAGTTCTCTTGAAACGAATTAAGATTTGCTACTATTTTTATAAAAATTAAATAAATAAATTTTATATCTCCACTTCTTGCGTTAAAGTTTTTCGATCATTCCCATTTGAAGTACTGTAAAAAGCAAGGCTAAAAATTGATATTGTAACACAACATATCTCAAAATGTTTAAAAACTTGAAAATTTAAAAGAATCAAATGCTAGAAGAAATTAAATTCCTAAAAAAACAAAGCTTAAAAGCTTATGATCTATCCAAAAGAGCCTTTGAAGACAAAAACTACAACTGGTCAATTTTTCTGCTCGAACAAGCAATTCAACTCCTAATAAAGTACTTATTGGCTTTAAAAATTGGACATTATTCAAAAACTCACAGGTTATCAAAGCTATTCGAGGAGATTTCCGAGCTTTATCCAGAATTCTACGAATTTTACAGGCAAAATCGGGATAAACTAACAGTGATCGAAGACAGTTATATTCTCTCACGCTATCTTGGAAAAGAGTATAAGAAAGAGGACGTGGAAGATAAATTTGAACTTTTTGAAAAGTTAAAAAGAATTGTGGAAAAGTATGAAAGCTGTTGAGCTTGCGAAGAAAGTTTACGAGAGAAGAAGGAAATACTTTGAAAATATTGATTTCTATCTTAATTTAATCAAGGAACGAACCAAAGTGATTCTTCCAGATGCAAAAATATACCTTTTTGGATCTGTTGTTGAGGGAAAAACGCACCCTCACTCAGACATCGATGTAGCTATTGTAACAAACAAAGCACCAAAAAGCATAGAAGAATTGGCAAAGATTAAGGCTAAGATTCTTGAGGGACTTGAATTTTCACCTTTCGAACTTCACATTCTTTCTGAGAAAGAGTGGAGCTTTTACAGAAATTTTGTAAAAAAGTTTAAAGAAGTTTAATACTTGTAATATTGTTTTAAATCGATAACACTTCAAGTTCACATTTTTATGGAACAACGTCAGGAGAGATCACTTTTCAAAGCAGAAACAAATTGAAGTTGTGAAGCATTTAGTCGCACAAAGCTTTGCTGTGCTAAGTTAATATTAAGTGGCAAAGCAGAATAAATTCATGTAGCCATAGCCTCGTGCTTGCGAAAAATTAGCAAGCAAGTGCTAAATTGCATCGCGTATACACTCCTAGCAGAAAAGTTAAGAATGATAACTAGTACTCTGTAGAAGTTCTTATGTCTTAGTGCGTAAAAAACAAAATACCTTTAAAAAGTAACCAATTCCGAGCAAATCTTTTGCTATCCTACTATTAAATCATAAACTTTCTTTAATTCCTTCGCAACAAAGTCCCAACTTGGAAGAACTCTTTTAACAGATTTTTTGCTCGCAGCTTCGCAAATCTTTTCTGCTAGTTCTTTATAATCGTTTGGATTTTCAACTCCAAAAACTTGAACATCATCTATCCATTCACTCAAGGCTGAACTCCTTGGAACTATACAGGGAGTTCCAGCTGCTAAAGCTTCTGCAATAACTAGTCCATAAGCTTCAAATTTTGAGAGTAAAACTAAAACATCAGCGTTGAAGTACTTTTTAATTAATTCTTCTTTTGTTAAATCTTCATAGAATTTAATTCTATCAGTTAAATTTAGTTTTCTTGCCAATTTAACTATTTTTGACTTATATTTACCCTTTCCTACTATCTCAAGTATAAATTCTCGATTTAAATATCTTAAAGCTTTAACAACATAATCTATACCTTTATATTTTTCAATTCTTCCAACATAAAGTATTATTTTCCTATCCTTATATTTTGTCGAGTTTACATGTATTTTATTTAACTTAAACTCATGCAAATTTACACCGTTTGGAATTAAAAAAATCTTTGAA
This sequence comes from uncultured archaeon, assembly GCA_964498465.1. Taxonomy (GTDB): domain Archaea; phylum Halobacteriota; class Archaeoglobi; order Archaeoglobales; family Archaeoglobaceae; genus CAZCHG01. The sequence continues at coordinate 4,413 of CAZCHG010000061.1, forward strand.
TTTTCTACGTTGAAATTGTTTAATATTAATTTTCTTTCAAATTTTGAAACGCATATTATCGCATCCGCTTTTTTAAATATATTTTTGCCGATAAATTTGTAAGGATAGTGCAGTAAGTTTCTAAAGAAACTATGCCCTTTGCCGTGATAGTGAGGTGTAAAAACAAGTTTGTTTTTGCGCTTGCTTAAAGCTCCAAACAATGCTGGGAAAGCATGATAGCTGTGAATGTGGATTATATCATAATTCGTAGAATTTCTGTTTAAGTATTTAAGCAAATCTAATGAGAAATAATAAGAATCGCTTGGAGCAAGTGATTTAAACCTTTTAATCTTTACATTAAAAATTTCATCGTATTTTGGCAGCTTACCGCTTGGATCGGTTGTTATGACATCAATTTCAAACTTTTCGCTCAGTCTTTTTGAAATCTCATAGACATGAGTCTCAATTCCTCCCGTATACGGATAAAACCTTGGGCAAACTAGAGCTATCCTCATAAGCGTTTTATCTAATTAGTTTTCTTGTTTCCCGAATGTTTAAAAGTAAAGGTAAAATTAAAAAATTTGCGATCTTTTTTAAATTAAGGCCTATGAACATTTGCATAGTTGCGCCGTACTTTACACCGCTTGTTAGGGGAAATGAGTATGGACTGGCAGAAACTCTATCAAAATTGGGAAATAACGTTACTGTAATTACATCAACTTGCAAAGCGCCAAGGGAAAAAGAACTTACAAGCGAAACAATCAGCCGAGATTATCCATTCGAAGTTATATATTTGAGAACACTTGCGGATGTTCTTGAAAACCCGATAGTTTTTGCTGATTTTAAAAAAATTATAAAAAAATTTGATGTGGTCATGCTTCAGGAGGACTATCCTTTAATTTGTCATTATGCTTTCTTTGCTGCAAAGACATACGATATAATAACGATTCTATCATCGGAGAGAACTTATGTACCATTCAATTTGTGGAAGAGAATAGGTCTCAAGCTTTTTGACTCTACGATTAATAAACTGTTAAGAGAAGGATGCGATGTACTTACGGCTCATTGTACATCAGCTAAGCGCTTTTTAACAGATGTGCTTGGGGTAAGGAGAAACATAGAAGTGATACCCGTTGGAGTGGATTGCAAGCTGTTTAGACCAATAAAAAACCCAGAGAACCTCATAGAGTTTGGGAATGAAGATCTAAGAATATTGACTGTTGCTAGATATCACAAGTATAAGGGGCTGGAATATCTTATTATGGCTATGAGTCATGTTGTTCGCGAGATAAACGCAAAGCTGTATCTTCTTGGAAAAGGGGAGGAGGAATTAAGATTAAAAAAGCTTGCAAACGATCTAAATATTTCTAAGTACGTTAAATTTGTCAACGTATCTATTCCAAATGAGAACATGCCCCATGTTTATTCCTCATGCGATATTTACGTCCAGCCAAGCGTGATAGAACCTTATGGAATATCAGTTCTTGAAGCGATGGCATGTGGAAAACCTGTCATTGGAACAAATGTTGGCGGTATGCTGGATACAATTGAGCACGGAAAAACTGGATTTAGAACTGAACCAGCAAATCCTGGAGGGCTTACAAGGTATATCGTACAGCTGAGTGATAACAAGCTGAGAAAAAGAATGGGTAAGAATGCCAGAAGAAGGGCGGAATTGTTTGATTGGATTAAAATTGCGAGAAGGTACATTAGGCTAGTAAAAAACAACAGTGTTAGCTTAGTTAAACACTGACAACTTTTTATGTTGAAACAGCGGATGCTAAAGTTAGCAATTGGGTTCAATAAGTGAAGCTATTTTCCTTAAAATCCTCCACAATTTTCATCTGATTGTCAGAGTTTACCTTTTGAATTACTGTAAAAGCAAAGCATCCTAGTAACATTTCTTAGACCCTTGGATTAAGTGTACAAGGTTATAATCCGACGCAGCAATCAATTTGAGTGACGTTTAAATATAACAAGAGCGACCAATCTTTAAACCCAAAAGTCCTTAAAGGTGAACGCGATCTGCTTAGTCAGAGTGGTGAAACTTAACTTCTTCGTAAATTTTCTAAAGGAAGAAATTTTCAAGGTGATTGAATGTTTCTTAAACAGTCTTGGGAAGAGCTATGGTGTAATACGGGGTTTGGAAGCTTATGAGAATATTATACGTAGCACCAGACGTTCCAGTGCCACATGCTGGAAGATTCCTTGGCGGATCAACGCATGTACTTAAAATATCTGAAAGTTTAGCTAAAAGAGGGCATGAAGTGTTAATAATATCAAGAAGGATGAAAGGTCAAACCAGGTTCGAAAAAATTGCAGATAAAATCGTTACTCGTAGATTTTATAGAGGATTATTTTTATCCTTGGAGGGTAAACCAAAGCAAAAAAGCAGAGCGTTGCTAGACAAGCTCATTAAAATTGCTGAAAGCTTATATTTTACAGTTTATCGATTGATACTTACAGTTTACGTATTGTGGCTCATATCCAAACATAGCTTTGATTTAGTTATAGAAAGGAATTCGGCAAAGGGCATAGGGGTTTTTCCTGCAAAGATTTTTCGAGTTAAATGCGTAGTAGAAGTCATTGATCCAGACTTCAGTATATTTCAACTCAGATTTGCTGATAAGATACTTGCATATACAAGGGATATTATTCCCGAGGATTGTCAAACCAAAGTCACGCTTACACATGCTGGTGTAGATGTTGAACTCTTTAGACCTTTTAATTCAGATGACATTAGAGAGAAATTTGGGCTTCGAGGTAAGAGAGTTGTTGTATACGTAGGCGAGACATCTGAATGGCATGGGGCGGATCTGTTAGTACGTATAGCTGAGAAAATTAGTAGTAATGTTGTATTTCTTATGATTGGAAAAAATCTTGAATTATTGCGTAGGGAAGTGGAAAAGAAATCGCTTTCCAGAAAATTCATATTTGTAGGATTTGTCAAACACGAAGATGTGCCAAGGTTCATATCGGTTGCAGATGTTACCATTGCACCCTATAGAAAGACAAAAAAGATGAGGAAATTCTACTTTTCTCCTATAAAGATTTTTGAGTACATGGCCTGTGGAAAAGCTATAATTGCGAGCGATTTGGAGATGATAAGAGATATAATTTCAGCAAATAGATGCGGTTTGTTAGCAAAGCCTGGGAATGTAGAAGACTTTGCATCAAAGATTGAAGTACTGCTAAAAGATAAAAGAATGCGTAAAAGGATGGAGAAGAATGGAAGGAAGGCTGCTTTAAAATACACATGGGATAGAGTTGCTGATGCGATATTGAGTGATTACCATGGTTGAGCTTGCAAGAAGGGTTTTGAAGAACTCGCTTTTCAACAGCATCTCTGCTTTGATAAGGGGAATAGGTGGCTTCCTGTTTTCAGTTGTAATTGCAAGAATTCTAACGCCTGAGCAGTTTGGAATTTATGCTTTGGCAATTTCTGTTTGCTTTCTTCTCATGCAAATGGATTTTGGCATAGGATATTCAGCCGTAAGATATTTAGCAGCTTCTGAAGGAGATGAACGACTGGCAAGAGGATATTTCAAATTCTTCTTTAAACTCAGAATAGCACTTGGATTAATCTATGCAATCTTGC
>CAZCHG010000062.1:0-7870 GCA_964498465.1 uncultured archaeon
AAAGAGAAAGAATTCATTTTTATTCGAAAAATAGATTTTAAGCTTGAATCTGTGAACGATACTCATGCTGACATAAATTTCATAGTTACAGTTCAAAGAACTAAGAAAGTAACCAATGCTACTCTTTTAGTTTTTGTTCATGACAAGCTGACAAATATATTATTGAAAAAGAAAGAACTGAAAATTCCTAGGGAAGGAAAGGAAGGTTTAGATGAATTAAAATTTACATTAAGCTTTGAAAAAGATAGAGATTACAAAGTTATCCTTGAAATTAGAAAAAATAATAAAATTGTTAGTACAAGAGGTCTAATTTTAAAAGGTTTAAGTACTTTAATTCCTAAAGAGAAGGAACTGAAAGTATATCTTAAAGATGTGGATTTTGAAGTTTTAAGAGTTTTTGATAATAAAGTTGAAGTAAAAACTAGGTTTTATTTGGAATCTATGGATGATTATACAATTATATTTCATATTAAAGCAGTTCAGTACGAATCTAATATACTTGCTTCAGATAAATGGTTACAGGAGGAGATAAGGAAGGGTAAAACTGTTCTTGTAGAAACAAACTTAACAATTCCGAAAGATTATAATTACTTAATAAAAATTGAAGCTTGGAAAGCTAACACTCTTGTAAAAAGCTGGAGTAAGCCATTAAATTTAGCTCCAACAAGAAAAATTCCAGCGAATGTGACTGAAGAAAAAGTTAGGTTTGAAGTTAGCGAGTTTATTAGAGAGGAAAAAGTACCTGGCTATATTCCTACACCGATACCTATACCTACTCCATTACCTTTCGAGAAGGTGGGCGTTAAAAAAGCATATAAACCCCTAGCAGCTCCAGGATTTGAGCTAGTGATGGTTTTAATAGTGATAGGAGGTTTAATCTTATGGAAAAAGAGAAATCGGGTATAAGTTTTGAGAACGGGGTTAAAAAGATTGTAACAATTGTAGTTTTAGTCTTGCTGGTAATCTCAGTTTGGGGTGCGTACTCAGCTCTTAATGATTTGATCAGTATATGGGTATATTATAAATATGCGCCAATTTATAGAGCATTTTTAAATTTATCGGTCTTAATTTTAGCTATATATGTCCTGAGACTTCTCATAGTTAAAAAGTGAGAATTATGAAAGCAGTAGTACTCATGGGTTCCAAGTCAGATTTGAAATTTGCGAAAAAAATTGGAAATAAACTCAAAGAATTGGGAGTAAATTTTGAATATAGGATAGCTTCTGCTCACAAGACACCAGAAAAGCTAATTGAAATTATCAAGGAATATGAAGGCGAAAATGTTGTGTTTATAACTGTTGCTGGCAGAAGTAATGCCTTAAGCGGTTTTGTTGATGCAAACACATCGAATCCTGTAATAGCCTGTCCACCTTACAGTGACAAGTTTGCAGGGGTAGATATTTTTTCATCACTGAGAATGCCATCAGGAGTGGGACCAATGGTAGTTTTAGACCCTGAAAATGCGGCGCTTGCTGCTGCAAAAATAATAGGTATTTATGATAAAGATGTTAAGCGTAAAGTAATAAATTATCAAAGAAAGAAGAAAGAGGAAGTATATAAAGCTGATGAAGAAGTGAAGAACTTGTTATCAAGCTAAATTTAACCTCCTAAAATTAGTTTTATTTTTCTTAGCACTTCTCCATACGGAATTTTTCCCTTTTTCATTATAACAATATTTAAATTACTTTTTCCTTCGATTTTAAGTTTATCTACTCCTAAATCCTCTCTAATTATTAGTATAATTGGTATTTTTAATTCTGTAATTTTTTTAAGCTTCCTTTCTAGATAATCTTTTGTCCAGAACCCGGCAATTTCTATATAGATTTTTTTACCATTTCTCTCAATGGCAAAATCTGGAATGTATGCGTAATTCCCGGCTTTTACTAGTCCAGGCTCTCTTGTTATGCTTAATCCAGTTAAAGTTTTTAGTCTTCTGTAGAACTCTTCTTCAACTTGTGAATCAAACTCTATTTGATCATCATGAATAATATCAGGAAATAAATTTCTGTCAACATCTGATATCTCCAGAAAGTAAACTCTTTTTGATTCATCCACTATTTCAGCTCTGATCCACCAATTTTTAGCTTTGATAATTTCAGGAATTAGTTTAGCCATAGATGTTGCGTATTTTCTTGTCATTTTTAAAATAGATGCAGGACCAGTAACTTCTATGAGTACTCTCTCGTTTTTCTCATAAAGTTCATACATAAGTCCAAGTAGCTTGATTTTCCTGAATACATTTTTGTAGTTAGAAGTAATCCAAAAAGTCAATCTTAAGCAGTTGAAAACAGTTGATTGAAGAAGAGAAAGATTATATTTCTTTACCAGATCAATTGGAGACAATTCCGGAACACTTTTTAACACAAGCTCGTCCTCGTAGTCAGCAAACATAGCATTTTCGATCTCGCTTGGCTCTACTCCAAAATATTGAGCTGCTTTTTTTATAACTTCTTCTCGCTCTTTTACTGTAGTAACATAGCCGTGTTCAAATAAAAATAATCTTACTTTTTTTGGATCAAGACTAGTACCTTTATCAAAAACGCAATCTCTCTCTATTATTCTTGCAAAGCCTCTTACTTTTTTGAAATTGCTGGCGTTCTCAATTTTTCTTAACGCTGTTTGAATTTTTTTATATTTATCGTTTATACAAGTCTTGTAAATTTTTAAAACTTTACGGGCTAGCTCTAAATCTTCATCTCTAGCAAATTTTGGAAATATTCTACCTTTTATTTTTCTGACTTCAACTAAATCCTTTGGAAGCACTATACAACTTTAAGTTCTGACATTTAAAATGCTTTTTGTGAATTCGAATGTAAAACGTAATTTTTCAGATGAAAGTAAGTAGAAAGCTAGTAAAGTAGTAAGTGTTATTTTAAACTGCTCTAATTTTGTTTGAAATTTTAGAACATTAGTGAAAGCAGTATTGACATTTAATTCTCTCTTCAACAAGGTAAGTTCTTAAACTTTCATCTTAACGGTAAGAACTTTAAAAGGGGATAAACCTAGCTTAGTAAAGGTGAAGGTAAGATTGTTTTATGACAAAGGTACAATAAGAATTGAAGGAAATGTACACATACCGCTTGCTAAATGGGATGAGAGATCTAATTGCTATAGAGCCTTAGCATATAAGTATAGGGAAATTTTGGAATATTTGGTGAAACATGAAATTAAATTTGAAGATTATGTCATAAATGATATAATACCTACTCCTCTTTTCGATGCAGATATAAATTTAAGGGAATACCAGCTTCAAGCAGTGGAAAAATGGATGGATGACAAGAGAGGAGTAGTTGTGCTACCAACTGGGTCTGGAAAAACTTATGTAGCCTTGGAAATAATAAAAGAGCTAAGCACGCCGACCTTAGTTGTTGTACCGACTTTAGCCTTGCTAGATCAGTGGAAGGAAAAATTGAAAATATTTGGGGATTACTATATTGGGGAATTTTCTGGAAGAAAGAAAGAATTGAAGCCAATAACCGTTACAACGTATGATTCAGCATATATAAACATAGAAACTCTTGGAAATAAGTTTCTGTTAATAATATTTGATGAATGTCATCATCTTCCAGCAGAAAGTTACAGGATCATTGCTGAGATGTCTATTGCACCTTATAGATTGGGTTTAACTGCAACTTATGAGAGAGAAGACAATTTACATAATTTATTACCTGATTTGATAGGTGGTAAGGTTTTTGAACTCAAGGCTAAGGATTTAGCAGGCAAGTATTTGGCAAATTACTCTATTAGAAGATTACTAATACCTTTGACGGATGAAGAGAGGAAGAAATATGAAAAATCCATTAAAGTGTTTAAGGAATATATAGAATCAAACAATATAAGGATTGAGGATATTGAAGACTTTAGAAAAATAATAATGAGAACAAAAGTGGACGAAAAAGCGTACGAAGCGTTAAGATCATGGGATAATGCTAGAAAAATAGCTTTTAACTCTAAGAACAAGCTAAAAAAACTTAAAGAACTTTTAGAGGAACATAAAAATGATAAAATAATAATATTTACAAGATACAATAATCTAGTTTATGCGATATCGAAAATATTTCTGATTCCAGCAATAACGCATAAAACTGACAAAAATGAAAGAAAGTATATACTTGATGGTTTTAAAAAAGGAAAATTTAGAGCTATAGTCAGCAGTCAGGTACTTGATGAAGGTATTGACGTTCCTGATGCAAACGTTGGAATTATTGTTAGTGGAACTGGCTCATCGAGAGAATTTGTGCAAAGGTTGGGTAGAATACTTAGGCCTGCAGCAGGTAAGGATAAGGCTATTTTATATGAATTGATATCCAAGGAAACAAAGGAGCTAGCTATATCTAGGAGAAGAAGAAGGAAAGTAGGAGGATAAAAAGGTAATGAACGTAAACTATGATGAAATCTTCAGAATATTTGAGTACGAGGGTTTTAAGATATATGTTGTTGACATTAGAGCTTTAATCTGCGTTACACATGACAAAAAGAGTAAAATTTTTATTGACACAAATTTCTGGAAAAGTCTTAGCAGGGATGAAAGAAAAGCTTTAATTTCACACGAACTCGAGGAGTTAAAGTTGATAAACAAAGGACTATCTTGGTGGAAAGCACATTTGATTGCTACAAGTAAAGATAACTTTGAGGTTAGAAAAAGAATAATATGGAAGTGTCATGCGACAAACATGAGAAAATTGGGATTAAAGCTAAAAATGAGGATAAAATAGATACCTTTTAGGTTTTGTTGTATAAAAAGCGGATATTACTTAGCTTGCTGCAAAGTCAGTACGAAGGTAGAACCTTAGAATTTGATTAAAGGTTAAAATTCTTAAAGTAATTAATGTGTATAAAAGAGAAAAGTTTCCAAAAGTAATTAAATCATGACAAATTTAAACAAAGGGGTGTGATGAAAATCGGGGCAAGAATTGGCGGTAAAACTAAAATTAGTAAATGCCCAAGATGCGGTTTTGAATTTGATGTTAGTTATGCTAGGATGTTTGCGTGTAGAGGATGCAAATACTCTGTATTTGGAAACTGTGGTTACATAAGATGTCCTAAATGCGGTTATGAGTATCCTCAAGATTTTATAAGTCCTTTGTAAAATCTTTCGATGAAGTATTTGTACGGACCGGTGGTATCAAGAAGATTAGGAAAATCTTTGGGAATAAATGTAACCCCATATAAAACTTGCACATATTCATGCGTTTACTGCCAATTAGGGTATACAACAAATAAAACTGTAGAAAGGAAATCTTATTTTGATAAAAATGAAATTTTAAAAGAAATAAAAAGCTTAGCTAATAGAAACATAAGCTTTGACTACTTAACATTTGCAGGAGAGGGTGAACCCACTTTAAATAAAGATTTAGGCGTATTTATTGCTGAAGCAAAGAAGTATGATTTAAAGGTAGCTGTTTTGACAAATGGATCTTTATTATGGAGAAGTGATGTGAGAAATGATTTGTTTGAAGCAGATGTGGTTATACCATCTTTGGATGCGGCATCTCAGGATACATTTAAAAAAATCAATAGACCACATGAAAGTTTAGTAATAGATAGAATTATAGACGGTTTAAGTGCGTTCTCTGAGGAGTTTGATGGCAAATTTTACATAGAAATCATGCTTGTAAAGGGTTACAATACTCATAAAGAGGAACTAACCAAGATAAAGGAAGCGATAGAGAAAATCAAGCCAGATGGAGTTTATTTGATGATTCCAACTAGACCTCCCACGGAAAAAATAGAAATACCAGATTATTTGGATATAATAAAAGCTGAAACTATAATAGGGAAAGTTACTAAGATTTTAAAACCAGAAGTTGGAGAAATCTCTTTAATGGATGATAAAAATCCAAAGGAAGGAATTTTATCAATAATTAGAAGACATCCCTTAAGAAGAGATCAATTGCTTGAATTGTTAAAGAAATACGGATTAAAGATGGAAGAAATTGAAAACGAAATTGAAGAAATGGAGTTTAACAATGTAAAATATTATGTGATATCTAGCAAAAAGAAAAGCTAAACTCTGAAAATACGTGAAGGTGTAAAATTAACCGCCAGAAATCACTCTTATGACTGTGATTTCTCCCTCTTCAACAGTCTCATCTGTAGGAACTGGAAGACCATCTTTTACAATTACAACAGTTTCTGGATTTATATTAAGCTGCTCAAGGAGTTTAAAATATGTGTTATTACGATCTATTTCCACTTCCTCCTCACTTTTTCTAAATCCTCCTACAAATTTTATTTTAATCTTTACAAAATTACTTTGTCCCATTTTTTAACCTCCAAATTCTAAAAGATTATTTGCTTATTTGAGTTTTTAGAGTATTTTGGGAACTATTAAGTATTAAGGCATTTTGAAAACTTCTGGTTGCAGTGCTTTTACTGCTAATATGCATGCTGATGCGGTATGTTTGTCTAATCCTAACTCTTTCCCTATTCTCTCCCCCACTTTTGAAGTGTGGGATGGATTTACGAGATAGACTTTAAAACCGTATTTTAATGCCCTTACTACTGCATGTTTCAGTAGCTCCCTCTTGGGGAATTGTGTTATCTTTCGATTAGCAATTTTATTCTTCGTGTATTTTCGCCTTTTAATTTTCTCTAAGTCCTCAAAGAGGACAATACCTACACCATGATTGTAGGCATAATTCAATAGCTTAGCAAGAGCTTGGAACCTCATCGCATTAGCTTTATTCCTTGGAAATCCATGACTTGCTACTTCTGGAAACCATCTTAATATCTCTTATAATGCCAAGCTTATCAACTATCACCATGTTTATCCTATCGCTATTAAGGTCAAAACCAGCAATTAATCCTCCTTTAGCTTTACCTTTACTGAAGTACTTAAGATGTAACTCTATCGGTACTGAAACATGTAAGTACATCTTTCCATCCCTAAACACTACTTTAGCAGTGTAGCTTAACTTCTTAGATAATGCTATCTCTACAAGTTCATTTACTAGAGAAATGTATTGTTCACACTCCTTGCGGGCTGGAAGCTTTGCCTTTCAAGGCGGGAAGGAAAGTCCACTTGTTAAATTCTTCCATACCCTTTCTTGCAATATTTATTGAAGCATTCAAATCTCTATCGATGACTGAGCCACATTTAGGACAATGGAACAATCTCTGATTTTTGAAACGCTTATAGACATAACCACATTTTGAACAAGTCTTTGACGTATTTCTCGGAGATACTTCTATTACTGGAACACCTTCAAGCTTAGCTTTATACTTTATCTTCTGGATTAAATCGTGATAACTTCCATCTGTGTAGAATCTTTCTAACCCATTTAGGCATCTTTGCACTACTTCTCTTTACCCCTTTAAGCTTTTCGAGAACTATACAAGCCCGATATTCCTTAGCCTTTCTAACGATTTCCTTTGCTATGACGTGGTTAATATATTTAGAGAAGTTTCTGTATTGATAACCTAATCTAAATTTTCTGTTATTCAGATATTTCATCTATCTTCTCTGTCTTCTTGCTCTTTCCTTCTCTAACAATTCTTTGTAGTGGTTAACTATATCTCCATCAAACCTTAAAATCTTTCTACCTTTATTATCTGCAACCATGACGAGGTTTCGCGCTCTGACCCGTCCCGATGACACTAACCGACCCCGTGAAAGTACCCGTGAGGGTTGGTAAGTGGGGAGTTCCCCCTATGGGGGACCCTCGCCCTTTAACAGTGGTTCCGAAAGTTGGCAATTAGGTTTATCTAAATGAGGTTATTTTTCCTTAAAAATCCCTCCACAATTTTTATCTGATTGCCAAATATTTCACTTTCGGAACTACTGTTCAATGGCGGGGAGGGGTTCAGACGGGCCAACCACTTAAAATGTTTTTGAACTCAATTTTTCTTTAACTGACTAAATGTGACT
>CAZCHG010000063.1:0-7813 GCA_964498465.1 uncultured archaeon
TATAATTTATACTTCTTTTCAATGTACGTATAAATACAACTACCTATTTCACACTTTTATGCTTCCAGTTCAGTATGTTCCAGGTGTAGCTTTCAATGTCTTCTCCTTTTAGACTCTCAGCAAGCTTTGATATCTTGCAAATCTCACTGGGTCTTAGTGCACATCTCAGAGCGCAAATGAAATCGTATCTCTAGTAATTATTGCTGCACGGCAAGCATAAATCTTTAGAGGTTTTACTAGCTGTAAAGACTGGAAAAATAGATGTTACTTTACTTTTAATTTCCTCAAAACTCGGAAAATAGCCCAAAATCTGAAATCCTATAATTAAAATACCAATAAATACAAGAATCGGCAATATCTTCTTTATAATCTAGGATATTTTAATCCATTGAGTGCTTTAAAGCTTTATTGAATTGCCGTATCAGCAGTTAGATCAGGCTAGGCAGCTTTTGATAGAGTTCTTTTACGGATACTTCGTTCGATATATCTTTAAAGTTTAAAGTGTTATAAAAATCCTTAAATTTTTGTGCATTTTCGTTAGATTCAGATTGGTGACTTTAAAGTTTTCATAATACGTTAAATTGTTTTCTATAGCTTTTTTTGAAAAATCGATTTATGCAGATTTTCTTGATAACTAAATTGATCCAAATTATTGTGCAAACTTCAAGTTTTCCAAGTTAGGGAAATTATGCTTTAATTCGACTTTCGAGGTACCCTTTGGTTACATATTTTTGGTTTAAGTCGAAAAAGCAGAAATGATCAAAGGTTGAAAAGAGGTGAAAAGGTATTGAGCACCGCAAATCTTAGTAGGCTTTATAATCACTTTCTCGGGAAGAACGTGCTTCTAATTGGTCAGCCATGGATAGGAAAGACTATGCTTGCCCATCAGCTTGCGATATTCTTTCCCAGAACGTACTACTTTAGAATTGAGAAGAACTTCACTCCTAAGGATTATCCAAATCACAGGAGAATAAAGTACTACAACATAGATAACCCCGATCAGTTAATAGAAAACTTGCAAAATTTGAATCAGAATGGCTGTAGCAATGGCTTTATCGTATTGGATTCAATAACCATCGCTGAACTCATGTTTTTGAAAGGTAACAACAATGGAACAAGGTATAAGGTTACGAATGAATGTAAGAAGATGATAAGAACATTCTACGAGCTAGTTTTGCATGAATGTTCGCTGCTTAAGGAAAAAGGTAACACTATTTTGAACATAGCCCATGAAATAACTCTGGCTACTGGAAAGTTCACAGCTAAGGCGAACAATTTACTGCTAAGGCAAGTCGAAATGATAGTTAGAATGTACGGTGAAAATGGAAAAAGAAAGATAAAAGTTGTCGCAAAAAGAGGTCAAGCTCTGGACAGCAACTTTGAGCTAGAAGGTTTTGACGAAATATAATTTTCTAGATTTTTTTAGCAATAATCATCTTAGTCATCCATTTCCGATTGAAATTTATTATTTTTAGCACTTTAAATCCAACCTCTTTTAGCCTTTTTACGTATTCCTTTAAGGTTAAATCGCCTTCAAATGTGTATGCTCTTTTTCCTTTTTTCATACCAAATGACCACAAGTTCCACTCTAAATCCAGCAGACTAACGTCTTTATTTGGAAAAATTTGCTTGTTTATATATAAACCGCCTGCTTTTAAACTTGAGTGTATTTTTGGTATTAACTCTCCCTTTTTTCCGCCTGGATTGTACGATGAAAATATTATATCGTAATTGTTGCCCAAATCGTCTGTGAAAAAGTTTCCTGGAATTACGTGAACTCTTTTAGCTTTAAATATCTCTACATATTTTTTAGTCCACTCGATCACTCCCGGCAGATCAAAAACATATGCGTTTAATTTAGGGTTAATTGATGCAAAAGCTATAGCATATAAGCCGTGTCCACCTCCTAAATCAAGAAGTTTTTTGGCCATTTGAAACTCGGGAAGTTTTGAAACAATTTTAACCGTTTTTTGTACCTCTCCAAGCAAACTGGCTTGAGCTAGTGAGTGTATAGCCCTTTTTGAGAAGAAAAATTCAGAGTCTAGCTTGATGGGGCCTTTTTTAATAATTTCAGCTAGATTTAGCCAAAGATTGAGCGATTTTGTCTTATTTTTTATATAAGTTACTTGTGAGTAAGGGGAGTCTTTTACTAAAAACGCATTGGCGATTCCTGTGTTAACATATCCATTCTTTGTTTTTCTTAGGAATCCTAAATCGCATAGGGTTTTGCAAAGAAGATTTATCAATTTTTCATTACAATTCAGTTTTTCCGCAATTTCTTTTGACCTTCTTGGTTTTTTTAGTAACTCAAATAATTCTAAATCTATTGCAGCTACTAAAGTATAGAATTTCCTTATTCCATTTGTGGAAGTGTCTAGAAAGGTTAACAAAAAGTTTGAATCAGCTTTGGGTTTTTCCAGCAGAATTTTAGTGTTCATTAGGTTAAGCAGAAATGTTAAGATTTAAATATTCTTTTCCAGAAGTTTTCACATATGATAAGAAAAATAACGTTAGTTTTGTTATTATTTCTACTCATAACACCTGTATCTTATGCAAAGGTGGTTTGTACTACAACTGTGCTTGCCAGCATAGTTGAAGATTTAACTGGAGAAAAATGCGAAGTTATAGCTCCACCAACCGTATGTCCTGGCCATTACGACATAAAACCAAGTGACATTGAAAAAGTGCGCGATGCTGATGTAGTATTTGCACATGGATTTGAACCGTGGGTAGATGAACTGGTAAATGCATCGAAAAGTAAAGCAAAAGTTGTAAAAATTCCTGGACCTTGGAATAGTCCCAGCCTTTTGAGGGACAAATATATTAAGATTGCAGCAGAACTTGAAAATCTTGGTTACAGAACAAACATTGATAAATGTCTGGAATCAATAAATCAAACTGAAAAGTATCTCAAGATGTTTGCAATTGAAAGGGGATTTGTGGATACACCAGTAATTTGTATGCAGTGGCAGAAGAATTTCATAGAATTCCTAGGGTTCAAAATTTTAGCAACATATCCTCCCCCTGAAATTGTTTCTGCAAAGAAGTACAGTGAAATTTTAGAAAAAGGTAAAGGTGCAAAGCTGGTAATTGATAATTTACAAAGTGGTACTGAGTTGGGAGAAAAAATAGCCAAAGAATTAGGAGCAGTGGAAGTTGCAATATCAAACTTCCCAATGGATGGAAATGTTACCGAAATGATGATAGAAAATGCTGAAAAGCTTGCAGAAGCTCTAAAACAGGCTAAAGAAGTGAAAGAAGTAAAAGTATCCCCCGGATTCGAGTTACTGACAATAGGATTCTCCGTAGCCGTAGTGTTTTTGCTAAGACTAATAAAATCTAAGGCTAAATGAGCTAAGCAAGAATTGGAGGTATGAAGGTTAGATTAGAGGATGTTTATGTTGCGTATTCCGGAAGTAAAAGACCTGCGATAAGAGGAGTTAGTCTTAGGCTAAATGAGGGAATTCACGTAATTACTGGGCCAAATGGTGCTGGAAAAACCACGCTGCTAGAGACAATACTAGGCCTTCTAAGACCATACAAAGGTCAAGCTTATCTTTTTGGCGTAAACACTAAGAGTAGAGACATCTTTAAAGTTAGAAAGAAATGCAGCTATGTCCCTCAAGATTTCATGAAACCTCCTACTGAAGCTCACACAGGTTTGGATGTAATTAAACTTGGCTTAATTTTTAATCAAACTCATGACAACATTTTTGAGCTGGCAAAGGAGCTAAATGCTTTGGACTTGCTTGACAAACCTTTTGGAAAATTGAGTGGCGGGCAGCAGCAAAAGATCATTATACTAAGAGCTCTTGCTAGAAACCCAGAACTTCTATTGCTTGATGAACCGTTCTCTAGTCTAGATAATTATTCAAAGAAAAAATTGTGCGAAATTTTGGAAAACTTTAGAAGAAAACTTGTCATAATTGTGTGCCATGATGTATCCATAGTCAGAGATATATCCAGTAGCATCATAAGAATGGAAGAGGGGAAAATAGTTGATATTTCTTGAATCCATAGTGTCTGCGGTTTTAAGCAGCATATTAATAACATCGGTCGGATATTATGCTGAAAAGTTCAGAATTACATCTCTAAGCTTCTGTGTTGCGCACGCCGCATTGGCTGGAGCATCAATAGGACTTGTACTCAGAATAGATCCAACATACTCCGGTATGATTTTAGCTTTAGTCTCAGCTATAGCTTTAGGTGTAATTTTACCGAGAATAAACCTTAAAGATGTTTTAATCCTCTCGCTTTTCTCATTTTTCTCAGCAATAGCGTTGATATCCATTTATTTTTCAAATACAACAGTGCTAGCCACTGCATCACTTTCAATGGTGCTCTGGGGCAGTATACTTGCTGTGGATATTCGAAAATTGATTATGCTAAGTTTAGTTTTGCTCGCATTTGGATTATACGTTAAAATGTACAAATCACAAATAGATAGCATAATTTTTGATAGAAATCTAGCTGAAGCCGAAGGAGTTGACGTGTATCTTCATACTTTGGCACTCTTAACATTTATGGGTGTAGCAATTGCATTAGCCTTAAGGATTACAGGAGGATTTCTAATTTTTGCCCTTTTGTATATACCGGTCTCCGCGGCACTTCTTGTTGCAGATACTGCAAAAAATCAACTTATTTTAGCAATGACTTTTGGAAGTGCATCGGCTTTACTAGGATTTTTTATTAGTTACGCATTTGATTTACCAATAGGCTCATCCATTACAATAGTAGCTACAGGATTTCTAGTGATTTCAGCTTTAATAAGTAAAACTAGGTCAAAAATTGAGTTGGAATTAAAATAAAAGATTTGTTAAAATTTTTACTTTCTTTCTGCTAGAATTTTTGCTGCCTCTTTGGCATGATATGTTATTATTAAATCTGCACCAGCTCTTTTTATGGAGGTTAAAATTTCATAAATTATCTCCGATTCGTTTATCCAGCCCATTTTTCCAGCAGCTTTTACCATGGAGTATTCTCCGCTTACGTTATAGGCTGCTAAGGGATACAGAAATGTATCTTTTACCAACCTTATTATGTCCAGATATGCTAAAGCAGGCTTTACCATGATTATATCTGCTCCTTCCTTTATATCTAACTCGATCTCTCTTAGCGCCTCTCTTGCATTGTGGAAATCCATTTGGTAAGATTTTCTATCCCCAAATTTATACATACTCTCTGCAGCTTCTCTGAACGGTGAGTAAAAGTTGGATGCATATTTTGCTGCATAACTCATTATTAAGGTGTCGCTGAAACCCTCTTTGTCCAAGGCATCTCTAATTGCAGCAACCATACCATCCATCATTCCAGACGGTGCAACTATGTCTGCTCCGGCTTCAGCATGACTTACAGCTATTTTTCCGAGAATGGGCAAAGTTTCATCATTAAGTATCTTTCCGTTTTTTACCACACCACAGTGTCCGTGTGTGGTGTATTCGCACAAACAAACATCGGTTATTACCACAGCATCATCAAACTCCTTTTTTATCGATCTAACTGCCTTTTGGATGACTCCATTTTTATCAAATGCTGAGGATCCAATTTCATCCTTATACTTTGGTATTCCAAACAGTATGAAAGATCTTATTCCAAGATCAAGAGAACTCTCTATTTCTCTCGGTAAGTACTCCAATGAGACTCTGTAATAACCAGGCATGGAGGAGATATCCTTTACACCTTTGCTAATATTCTCATCAACAAAAATAGGCATTATTAAGTCATTAACATCTAATTTAGTTTCTCTGAACAGCGGCCTCAGTTTGTCTATTCTCAGTCTTCTCATTCTTAATTTCGGATACTCCATGTTCCTCACCAAACAGATATTCTACAGCTTTTATTACCTCAGAATTTCCATTTCTTGCAGCAAGTCTAAGCCTTACTGTAGGTTCTCTTAGGAATTTTTTAACAAACGAATTAAGAAAATCTCTAAGAATTGGTTTAACGTCTTCTCCTATTCCATACTTCGCGTGCAGTTTGTTGTACAATTCTGTTATTTCGTCTTCCTTTATTCTTTCAGCAAGATTATACATTAATGATATGGCCTTTTCAGCTTTTAGATCCTTTAGCTTCTCTTTTAAATTCTCTAACTCCTTTTTTACTAATTCTTCTGCTTTTTTTGCCTCTTTTAGCCTCTTTTGTAAGTTTTCTTCGCTAATTTCTCTTAAACTATCAATTGTGAACAATTTAACTCCAGTAATATTTTTCACAGAATCTTCAATATCCCTGGGAACAGCCAAATCTACTAATATTAATTCTTTGTCTCTAAATCTCATTATGTTTTCAATTGTGTCTTTAGTTATAATGTAATCCTTTGATGATGTGGCAGAAAATACTATATCACTCATAAAAATGTATTTTTCCATTTCATCAAACTTCACTGGAATTGCGCCATTTATTTTCCTTGCCAGCTCCTCTGCTTTGGAATAAGTTCTGTTTGTTATGTAAAGATTGCAATTCTTGTGAGCCAAAGCGTGAGCAATAAGACTGCCCATCTCTCCAGCGCCGATGATCAATATGTTCTTGCCTTGCAGGGTACCAAGATGTCTTTCTACTAAAGCTACTGCTGCAGAGCCTATGGAAACGCATCCTTTGTTTATTTTGGTTAATCTTCTAACCTTTTTACCGACTTGAATGGCTTTCAAGAATATTACGTCCAAAATCTCCTTAATACCTCCTAATTTTTTGCTAAGATTATAATAATACTTAACTTGACCTAAAATTTGATCTTCTCCAACTATCATTGACTCTAAGCCAGAAGCAACCCTTAGAAGATGCTCAAGACATTTATCATTTGTATGAATTTCAATTACCCTCTCTGGAACTCTCATGTATTTCACGAAATCTCTAAGAACATTTTCAGTATTTTCACCCACCACGTAAACCTCAACTCTGTTGCAAGTTAAAAGTAAAGCGCACTCTTTAATTCCTGGATAGGATAAAATTTTATCAATAAGATCCTTGCAAGTTCCATGCCAAGCTTTTCCAATTTGATCAACACTTACTTTCTTGTGAGATACTACCAAATTTGAGATTTCCATTGTTTCACCTAAAAGTAGTAAGGCTTTGGAATTGTGAGTTTTGCTGAAGATATGTTTTAACTTTCTATATTTTAAATTTTTTAAATTTCAAGAAGGAGTAAAAATTGCTAAAACTTCTACAGAATATCGTTTAAACTAGCGTTTACTTTTAAATAAAAAATAGCCGACATTTTAGGATTTTAAAATAAAAGGATTGGTATCTACGTTTTAACACCTAAAATTGATTTTGGAGATCTGGGTATTTTTCTTCTTTTTTTGCCATCAGAGGTATACTTCTGGTTTGGACCAGGTTTCTTATAGTATTGTCTTCTTGAAGGGACCAGCCTAATTTGCCCTTTTCTACCCTTTATTTTAATCCATGTAACGCTGCCAGTTTTACCCATGTTTAGAATTCTAGTAAAGTTCTATTTAAAACTGTTTTGTTAACGCCTCTTGCAACCAAAGTGCTGGAGTTTTATTAGCGGATGGAATTAAAACCACTGAGAAATTGCACTCCTAATTGGCTTAATGAGGAATTAGTTCTTAGTTAAACCGTCTAACTTATTTATTAGAAATGAATTGCATAAATATTCCAACGTCATCTTTGTGTTAGTCTAAATTCATAAATTTAAGGCTAAATACTTTTTCGTGTAAATCCTCATATTTACATACTTTCTGGGATAAATTTCAAATTGATGAGAGGTCTTAATCTACTACTATTAATCCAAAGTGAAACTTTAATTAAGAAATTTAAGAATACGTTTGCAAGCTCCTCAGGAATTAGTAATTTAACC
>CAZCHG010000064.1:0-7698 GCA_964498465.1 uncultured archaeon
ATGCGCGGGCCGGGATTTGAACCCGGGCCAACGCCTCGGAAGGGCGTTGTCCTACCAGGCTAGACTACCCGCGCACATCTATCACTAAATTTTAGTTAGATCAAAGTTTAAAAAGTATTCGATTAGATTTCTTATAGCTGGTGTCACTGTATTTCATAATTTTAATTTTACATATTTAATAAAATATTTCTGATATTTTCTATTTTTCCAAGATATAAAACCTCATCATCGTTGGTCGCGTAGATTTCCATTTTACTTCGGTCAATGTGTTTTAAAATTGGAGAAAGAAAAGAATCCAGCGATAGAACGTCCACACCGGACATCAATGGGGAAAATGCTGGAAGAACGATAATTTTTCTATTCCCATCTTTAACGTGTAAAAAACAGGGATATGTATAAATTGCATTGTTTACTCTAACCTTTATTGCTGGATGTTCGTGACCCATTATTATTTTTTCGTAATCGCACTGCTTATGGCCATGAATTACCATCCAATCTTTTATTTTAATAGAATCTTTTAAGTCAAACCCGTACTTCGCTAGTATGAGGCTAAGAAAATTGTCATGATTACCTCTAATGAAGTCTATTTCTAATATATCTGAAAACTTCTTAAGAAAAAGTTCAACATCGTCCCATTCTAATGGTAAATTTCCTCCAAACTCATGTTTTAAGTCTCCAGCAATAATCAGTTTTTTAATTCTGTATTTCTCTATGATTTTGTTTAAGGACTCTATAACTTCTATTATCTGAACTCTTGGAAATGTTAAACCGTAAGAACCAACTACGTTTTCGAATCCGAGATGTAAATCTGAGATAATGCAAGTTTTATCAATTATTACGGCTCTTTCGGGAATTAGTTTTACATAATCAACTTTTATTATCCCGCGCATTTTATAACCTCTAGTATTTTTTCGTGCAATAGTTTTAAGATTTTTCTTCTGTCCTCCATCAATACTATATCCTCTTCTCCCATAATGTACAGGTTGAGTGAGAAGGGACTCGGGTAAGGTACATCAATGATCTCTATATCAATTTCTCCTCTTTTTATTTTTGATAAGTAATCTATTGCGCTCTCGTAGTCCATCGAATCTTCTATAATCTCTCTATATGTTTCTTTTAATACTGGAAAATCGTTTCCAAATAGTTTCTTGATAAGTCTTAAAATCGAGTCAGCGTTCATCTGCTGCTTCCATACGCTTTTCTCTCTTCCTAAGTAGTTCTTTAAAATCATAAACGATCTAACTGCAACATGTCTGAACCTTCTTCTCAGAATTTCAGTTCTATCGAGCGATGAAATTAAATCTTCTTTAAAGTTGTTTAAATCAAACAGAGATAAAATTTCATCCCTTGTTAATTTCTTGGTTCTTGGAAGTTTTAGAAGAAAACCATTATCATTTAGTGCAATTTGAACATTGCAGTTTTTCATTTTACCTATTCTGTAGGCAAAAACTCTTGAAATAGCATTGTTTGCTCTCCTTCCTATTAACATATGAAAGACATAACAATTGTTTCTATCATCATCAAATCTCTCGATTATCAGCTTTTTATCAGTGGGGATCTCACTAAATAACTTTTGTTCAAGGAAATAATTATATATCGCTCTTGCAGCTTTGTAATCTAAGTTATATTCCTTAATCAAATAATCTATAACGTTTCTTTCATCTGATAGTAGTTTATCTATTTTTCCTCTAAACTCTTGAACCTTTAAAGCCAAATCGTAGCTTAAAGGTAACTGCTCCGAGAACCAGCTTGGTACGGTTGGACGCTCACCTTCAACTTCTTCAACTATTATATTCATACCTCTTGATTTTAGAAATCTAAATGTTTTTCCAGCAAGAACAAATATATCTCCTTCTATAAGTCTTTCCGCGAAATCCTCTTCAACTTTTCCAACCATCTTTCCATCTTTTGTTATAACATTTATTGATACCTCGTCAGGAATTGTTCCCACGTTAAGATAGTATATCGGTCTTGCTAATTTACCTCTTCTTCCAAATTCTTCTTTTTCTTCGTCAAACCAAATTTTTCCATAAACTTTTTTCCTTTCTAAGTCGGAGTATTTTCCAGATAAATATCTCAGCACCTCTATGAGTTCATTTTTAGTCAAGTCTTTGTAAGGATACGCTTTTCTTATTAGCTCGAGGGCTTCATCCACTTTCCATTTCTTTTCAATAGCCATTCCAACTATGTGCTGACATAAGACATCAAGAGGCTTTTTTGGAATTTTTATTCTGTCTAATCTTTTTTCTAAAGCCTCTTTTGCCAAAACTGCGCACTCAATTAAATCATCTTGATCAACCACTACAATTTTTCCAATGGAAGTCTCATGCAACTTGTGACCACTTCTTCCTATTCTTTGCAAAGCCCTGCTGATACTTTTCGGAGAACTAACAAGAATGACAAGATCTATGTATCCTATATCAATACCTAATTCTAAACTGGTTGAAGAAACCACAGCTTTTAACAATCCTTTTTTTAACTTATCTTCAACTTCGAGTCTTACATTTTTAGACAAAGATGAATGATGAGCTTTGATTGGGCAGTTTAACCTCTTTTTTAAGTGAAATACAACTCTTTCGGTGGCACTTCTTGTGTTTGTGAAAATAAGTGCAGTTCTAGCTTTTTTAACAAGATCTGATAGTAAATTATAAAGTTTTTCACTTATTTCCTCAGCAGAAGTATTAAAGAAATCATCTATTGGAGATAGAACTTGTATATCTATTTTCTTGGCAAAAGTTACGTCGGCGATTATACAATCCCTCTCTTTTCCATTTTCATATCCAACCAAGAATTTGGCAACTTCTTCAAGGGGATGTATGGTTGCAGATAGACCTATTCTTACCATTTTTCCTTTTTGCAATCTTTGCAATCTTTCCATTGAAAGAGCTAGGTGGCTTCCTCTTTTATTTTCAGCTACGGCGTGTATCTCATCTATTATTAAATATTTAACATTAGTTAAGATCTTGGAGAACTTAGGACTGGTTAAAACTATTGCTAGTGTTTCAGGTGTTGTTATTAGAATATGAGGGGGTTTTTTCAATTGTTTTTGCCTCTCGGATTGGGTGGTGTCTCCTGTTCTAACGGCAATTCTAATTTCTTGGAGCTCTATTTTGTCCTTTCTTGCGATCTCGTATATTTCATTGAGTGGCTCCTCAAGATTCTTTCTTATGTCATTGTTGAGAGCTCTTAACGGTGAGACGTAGACAACGTATACTCTATCTTCCAACCTAAATTTCTCAGCTCTCTCTACTAACATGCTTATAGCTGCTAGAAAAGCTGCTAGAGTTTTTCCGCTTCCAGTCGGTGAGGAGATCAGGATATTGTTACCTTTAAAAGCCTCTACTATAGCATATCTTTGAGGAGGCGTAAATGTGTTATATTTGCTAAGAAACCATTTTCTTACAAGTGGATGCAAAACTTTTAAAATTTCTTCATCGGAATACGGCTTTCCAACTCTAATCATAATAACTCATTATAATAACTCATTAAAATAATCGTTTTTTATTTTTTTAATAAAATTTAATTCATTTCTCAACTCTTTGTAAAATTCTAATAAAAATTTATGCCTGTTTTCTGCAAGTTCTAGTCCAGTACGAGTCTCTATGCAATCTTTTAGCTTTAAAAGTTTTTTCTCAAAATGCCTAAGTGTCTCTTCAATAGATCTGCCCTTCTCACCACTATACATAAAAGCTCTAGCTATACCAATTGCACCCATTGCATCAAGCTTGTCAGCATCGCTCAGTATCTTTGCCTCTAGTGTTTTTGGTTTTATTCCAGATGAAAAGGAATGAGCTTCAATGCAGTGAACTACCTCTTTTATAAAATCCTCTGGATATCCTTCATCTTTTAAAATTTTTTCAGCAATTTTAGCACCCTTTCTTGCATGATTATTGTAGTCTCTTGCTATATCGTGTAATTTAGCTGCTGTTTTTATAATTTCTAGATTTCCACCCTCTTTTTTTGCAATATAAATTGCCAAAGCTACTACTCTATCAACATGATCTTTGTCATGGGAGCTCATGGGCAATTATTTTTAATGGAAGTTCGGAAAATTAAAAATTATTGCAATCAAAGATAGAAGTTAAAGTGAGATCTCAGGATTAATAGAAAAAACTGGGAGGTAAACTCAATGGAAAAAATACGTATTGGTTTAGTAGTTTCAGAGTTTAATAGGGAAATAACGTATTCTATGGAAATATTGGCTAAAGAACATGCAGAATTTCTTGGAGCGGAAGTCTCTGAAATTCTAAGGGTTCCTGGTGTCTTTGAGATACCTTTGGCTGTTAAGAAAATGCTAAAAAAAGGTAGTGTTGATGCAGTAGTAGCTATAGGTTGCGTAATTCAAGGTGAAACCAAACATGATGAAGTTGTAGCACAACATGCGGCGAGAAAGCTTGTTGATCTAAGTTTAGAATTCGAAAAACCTGTAACATTGGGTATATCTGGTCCTGGTGTAGGAACGGTGGGGGCTTTAGAGAGAGTAGAATATGCTAAACGAGCCGTCGAAGCTGCTGTAAAACTTGTTAAGAGGTTAAAGGAGTATGAAAGTAAGTAGAGTGGATAGGTTGAAACCTTCTGCAACTTTAAAAATATCTGAAACAGCAAAAAAGCTGAAAAAGAAAGGAAAGGATGTAATTGATGCTAGCGTTGGTGAACCTGATTTTAACACTCCAAGTCATATCATCGATGCGGCGATAAATGCAATGAAATCAGGAAAAACAAAATATGTACAAACTAGAGGAATTCCAGAACTTGTAGATGCAATAGTTGAAAAATACAGAAAAGAAGGTGTGGAAATATCTCAAAAAAACGTAATAGTCACTCCTGGAGCAAAATACGCAATATTTGAGGCTGTAATGAGCACAATAGAAAAAGGAGATGAAGTTATACTGCTTGATCCCTCCTGGGTTAGCTTTGAAGCTTGCGTACTAATAGCGGAGGGTAAGGTGAAATGGATCCCTCATGCAGAGGGATTTCATGATGCTCCACTGGAGGAACATATAACAAAGAACACAAGGATGATTATAATAAATTCTCCAAATAACCCACTAGGAGTAGTTTATCCTAAAAGTTTTCTAAATAAAGTTAGAGATCTAGTGTTGGATCACAATTTGATCTTATTATCCGACGAAATATATGAAAAAATCGTCTTTGAAGATAAATATCAAACCATGTTGAAGTATGAAGAGCTTCATAATAACTTAATAGTAGTTAATGGATTCTCAAAGACCTATGCCATGACCGGATGGAGATTGGGCTTTGCGGTTGGTCCAGAGGACGTAATAAGTAGGATGCTAAAAATACAGTCACATTCTGTTAGTCACCCAACAACGTTCGTTCAATACGCTGGAGTTGCAGCTTTAAATGGAGATCAGGATTGTGTTAGAAAAATGGTTTCAGAGTTCAAAAAGAGAAGAGATATACTCTCAGAAGGTTTAAAAAATTTAGAACTAGAATTTGCACCATTAGAAGGAGCATTTTATGCGTTTGTAAATGTTAAAGAAGATGGTTTAAAATTCAGTGAAAGATTTTTAGAAGAAAAATTAGTAGCTACTGTACCAGGCATTGCATTTGGGCGAAGTTACAAAAATTGGATAAGAATAAGCTACGCGATTTCCACAGACAAAGTTAAAGAGTTACTTGATAGATTAGAAAAATTTATTGGGAAGTAAGTCATAAAACTCAAAAATTTTTAGCTTATCATTTTTAAGTACTCATTCTTTAATTTCATTGCATCTTCTTCTAAATTTGGACTTTCACAAATGACTAAACCCTCAACATCAAAATCTATGAGAGCCTTTAATAGATCCATGTACTTAAAATCAGATTCGTCTAGATTTAGGTGTTTCTTTTCACCTTTTAAGCCATATTCTATTCCGCTAACGTGAATATGCATATCTTTTAGAGCATTTTTACCTAGATTTTCAACTTTTTCAAGTATGCTGCAGAATTCATCATAACTGTTGTAGGCACCATTATATCGAGCGTGAATATGACTAAAATCTATGCATGGCAAAACTCTCTCCAGTTCTGAGCATAGATTTATTATTTCATCCAGTTCACCGAATTGGGTAGGTTTTCCTGTAGTTTCGGGTCTTAGTATAACATCTAAATTGTTTTGATCGATGTATTCTAGGACTGTTTTAATGGAATCTCTTATCTTTTTATATGCACTCTCTTTTGATGACTTCAGGTAATAACCAGGATGAAATACAATGTTTCTTGCGAAAAATAGAGATCCAATTTTTACAGAATCCTTAAGTCGCTTTATACTATCTTCTAATTTCTTTTGAGTTTCAGCGTTTAAATTAATGTAATAGGGGGCATGAACGCTTAGAACTATTCCCAGCTCTTTAGAAACGTCTCCAACGTTTTTTGCAGTTTCTTCATTCATTCTTACTCCTCTAACAAATTGAACTTCCATTGCATCAAGATTTAATTCTTTAACTGTTCTAATTCCGCCTACAGTTGATCTATCCTTGGAACAATTCGGCACACCAGCTGGGCCGAATAGTAATTTTACCATAAATAAAGTTTTGTAAAAATCAAAAAAAGCTTTGTGCAGAACCAAGATTTTAGGGCACGCTTACAAGTATCGTTGATTTTGCGACACATATTTGTAAGTTAATCGCAACTTTATAGGATGTTAACTTAAAAAATTTGGCTTTGGGAGCCCCAATAATGATAAAAATCTTTGCAAATCATAGTTAAAAGCAAATTTTATGATTATTTGGATTATATCTGTACAAGAAGTCAATTTAAAACTATGAAACTCGTTAGAAGGTTGTAAGAATTAAAATAGTTATGTAATTATAATATTTATAGAATGCGAATTTTAAATTTAAAAACTCAATTGGCGTGTTAATTTGATCTCTATCAAAAACTTTATATACTATATTACTAACTAATTGTTAGTAACAAAAATAAACGAACCATGGTGAAAGGAATGGACGTTAATGACTTTCTTGAAATACTAGGTAACGAAAGCCGAAGAAAGATTTTGGCATTGTTGGCCAAGAAACCATGCTATGTTAGCGAAATCTCGTATTCGCTGAAAATGGCGCCTAAGGCGGTAATAGAGCATTTGGAAAAGTTAGAAAAAGCAGGGATTATTAGAAGCTTCGAAGAGGGAAGAAGAAGATATTACTATATTGATAGAAACTTTAGAATAGAGATTTCAATAACTCCCCATGATTTCAAGACTTACTTGATATCAGAAACTGAGAACATTGATACAGATAGAATAGTTGAGTATGTCAGAAGAATACAGGAAAATATGAGCAAAGAATTAAGCAATTTCTCGGATATATACAGAACGTTAAGAGAATTTGAAGAAATACAGCATCATTTTTCTAGAATTCAGAATTTAATAAATAAAAAGATTACAGAAATGTTTGAAAGACTAATAAGCGAAATTGAAAGATCAATTGACGATGACCTAGAAAAACTAGTCCTACTAGGGATCACAAAAGGCATAAATTCTATATTTGACTTATCTGAGGTTTTCGGATTGCCATATAAAGAAATTGAGCGGGCAATTAATAAATTAAAGAGTAAAGGTATTATAGAGGAATGTAAAATTGGAGATAATATTATTTTTAAGATAAAATGTTGAGGTGATGTTTATGCCTAAATCTAAAAAGGATGAAATTGTTTTAAAAGTTAATGAAGCTTATTATAGAGATGTTGGAAGAGGAA
>CAZCHG010000065.1:0-7579 GCA_964498465.1 uncultured archaeon
AGGATACTACCAGGCTTGGGACCGGGAGAGGCCGAGGGTACTCCAGGGGTAGGGGTTAAATCCTGTAATCCCCGGGGGACCACCAGTGGCGAAGGCGCTCGGCTGGAACGGGTCCGAGGACTGTAGGGCGAAAATTTAAAAAGTGGTTGAAAGAGATAGGCGTATCAAATCCTCGCAAGAGAAGAATTTTAGAAAAATGCCCTGCAGTCCGACCATACGCTGAGGGACGAAAGCCAGGGGAGCGAACGGGATTAGATACCCCGGTGTCAAGGGAGTATCTGTTGATTAGATGATTTAGCTCCCCTGACGGGAAAGTCCTGGCCGTAAACGATGCCCGCTTGCTGTCGCGCGCTTCTTGGGAGCGCGCGGTGGCGGAGCGTAGGTGTTAAGCGGGCCGCCTGGGGAGTACGCCCGCAAGGGTGAAACTTAAGGGGATTGGCGGGGGAGCACACAAGGGGTGGGTGGTGCGGTTCAATTGGATTCAACCCCGAAAATCTTACCAGGGCTGACGGCAGGATGAAGGTCAGTCTGAAGGGCTTACCAGACGCGCCGAGAGGTGGTGCATGGCGGTCGTCAGCTCGTACCGTGAGGCGTGCCCTTAAGTGGGTTAAGTTACCAAGCCCTTGAAATGAACCTCAGAAACGCTTAATAACTGTCAAAGAAAAACTGGAGATGTGGGAGAAGCAACTGTGCTATTTACTGGGACTATGGTGTGCAGATAGAGGGTCTACAGCAAGAGGTGTAGTAGCGATTAGAAATAAACGAGATGAACTATTAGAACCATTGAGGAAGTTTGGAACTCAGAGAGGTATGAAGGTAAAGGAGAGGGAGGTAGTTGGTTATTCAAAAACAAGGGAAGTATACGTCTGCAACACAAAGTTGAGAAAACTTTTTGATAGTATGAGAAGAAATAAAACGAAGGTACTTAATTCAAAACAAAAGATTTTAGCATACTTTGCTGGGCTATTCGATGGAGACGGGACCGTTATTCTGGATAATTCAAAGACAAAAATAAGGAAAGTAAGAATTTACTATTCCAAACAAGAAATCAATGATTCTTTAACCGATGCTAAATTGCTTGAGACTCTTGGAATAAGAACAAGAGTTTGGAGTTATGGAAACATTGTAATTATGGACGTTTATGATCGTAATAAATTTCTCCGTATGATAAAACCATTTATCAGGCATAAAGAAAAACTTGAAAGAATAGAAAAAGGGCTTGGTAACGCCTAAACGAGCGAGACCCGCGCCCCATGTTGGTACTCCTGCCTTCGGGCAGGAGCCACTCATGGGGGACCGCCGGCGATAAGCCGGAGGAAGGAGCGGGCGACGGCACGTCCGTATGCCCCGAATGCCCTGGGCCACACGCGCCACACAACGGGCGCTACAAAGGGATGCGACCCCGAAAGGGGAAGCTAATCCCTTAAAAGCGCCCCCAGTTCGGATCGAGGGCTGAAAGGGTATCAAGAGGAATTGGTTCAAAGAGGCCTATTCTAAAAAGGATAAAAAATCCTTTTTGGGATAGGTCTCAGTGGCGTAAGCCACAGGACCAATTCTTCTTGATACCCCAGAAAACTCGCCCTCGTGAAGCTGGAATCCCTAGTAGGCGAACGTCACTAACGTTCGCCGAATACGTCCCTGCTCCTTGCACACACTGCCCGTCAAGCCAACCGAGTGGACTCCCAACGAGGCCCTGTCTTAGCTGGCAGGGTCGAGTTGGGAGTCCGCGAGGGGGGCTAAGTCGTCACAAGGTAGCCGTACGGGAACGTGCGGCTGGATCACCTCCTTCAAACCTCTAGGTCTCTCAAACCAACCTACCTGAAGGAGGGTTTGTTCTTCGCAGAGGTATGTGTATTCTTGGCTTCTAGCACTTAGGTGCTTAACTAAAATTTTTCTCAGCAA
The DNA here is from genome assembly GCA_964498465.1 of uncultured archaeon. Classification (GTDB taxonomy): domain Archaea; phylum Halobacteriota; class Archaeoglobi; order Archaeoglobales; family Archaeoglobaceae; genus CAZCHG01. Next base: position 1,903 of record CAZCHG010000065.1, read on the forward strand.
AAGTAGTAGCAATTCAGTCTTACTTACCGTTATTGGAGTCGGAACCCTACTAACTCCTGAGTAACAAAAAAACATTACCTGGTTGTTTCTACCAGACGTTTTGAACATCACCCTATCATTATCACATTAGTATCTTTATTTCCAGGTGGATATCCAAAAACGAAAATGCATTTTTCTACTTTTAATAACTTTTTGATCTGATCTCTTTTTTCAACAAGAGGTTCGTAGTTGTATAAGATTGGAAAAACACCGAAGTAGAGATTTAAAAATTTATAAGTTTTCTGTACTGGTGTAAGTGCATAGATTACTTTTGATGGTCTCATTGACGATAATTTAGAAGGTGTAGTGCCATGCATAGTTGGAGCTACGATTGGCAGTTTAAGCTTCTTTCCCAATTCTATAGCAGCTTTTGCTAGTAAATTCTTCCTATCTTTGAGATTAAGATAGCACTTACTTTCAATTAACCTTTCAACCTTTTTAATTATTTTTACCATAGCTGTTATAGCTTCTAACGGATATTCACCGACAGCAGTTTCATCTGAAAGCATTAGACAGTCAGCCCCTTGCAAAACCGTGTTAGCTATATCATTCACTTCTGCTCTGGAAGGATAAGGAGATGTTTTCATACTTTCAAGCATCTGTGTCGCTACTATGACAAGTCTGTTATATTTTCTTGCTAACATGGTGCACTTTTGTTGAATAATTGGGACATGCTCAAAACTCGTCTCTAGTGCTAAGTCGCCTCTAGCAACCATTATTCCGTCTGAAACTTTTACTATATCTTCTAGATTCTTTACAGCGGTTTTGTGTTCTATTTTTGAAACTATTTTGGGATTATAATTTATTTTTTCAAAAAATCTTTTTACCTCTTCAACATCCCTCTTTGTTTTTACAAAAGATAAGGCTATTACATCAAAATCGTTTTTCGCGAAAAACTTAAAATCCTTCTTATCCTGTTCGTTTATGAATTTTTTAGAGAGCGCTAAACCCGGAAATACAAGCTTCTTATTAGGATGCAATATGCCATCACAAAGGACCTTAATTTTTTTATTTTTAACTATGACGCCTTTCACTTTTCCTTCTTCCATTAAAACGTTCTGCCCGATTTTAATTTTCTTTATAACACTGGTAGGTATTCCTAGTTCATGTGGATTTATTAAGTGACCTCTTTTTACGATTATAGGTTTCTTTATTTTAACTCTTATCTCGAACCCTCTTGTATCGCCGACTACCGTTATAGGTTTTTTAATTTCTTTTTCTATCTCTCTTACCATTTTTAACATTTTTTTATGCCAGCGGTAAGACGAATGGGAAATGTTAAATCTCACACCTTCAACCATCTCTAATGCTTTCTTAAGGGTCTCATAATTTTCTAGAGAAGGTCCTATCGTTATCAAAATTTTTGTCTTTCTCATCATTAGTCAATATTGTTAAATTTTAAGTTTTTTAAACAATATTGTTGGGCCGGTAGCTCAATGGTAGAGCGCCGCCATGGCAAGGCGGAGGCTCCGGGTTCGAATCCCGGCCGGTCCACTTTAAGCAACTTGTTAAAAATATATTAAGCCAAAAAGTAATTACTACTTATGGGTAAAAAATGCTTAGAAGAGAGGATAAGAGATCTATTTGAATATTTTTTCCCACAATCCCTACCATCCTTATCGGATGCCCTTTTTGTAAAAGAATATCGAGACCTTGAGCTAAGAATTGGAGTTACAGACAAAGAGGTTGAATTCGCAGGGACGAAATACATACAACCTTCTAAGGCCGAGATAAAAGCTTTTCATTTTCAGCACGTGAGGAATTCTAATATAAGCTGTTCCATTAATTTCTGTTTGAGAATTGCGGTAGACGAATTTTTGTCAAGGTATACGGAGGAAGGATTTTTGCATGTTAATGAACTACATCAACATCTAAGTGAGCCATATTGTTGGAAGTATGAGCGTGTAGAAGGAAAAATACCAATCACATGCGGAGACTGGGGGATTATCTTTAGGAAGGAACTAAAAAAACGTGATATAATCGCTTTGGAAGTTAGTTGTACACATCTTCCAAGAAGTAAAGAAGATACAATAATTTCTAAACAAGAACTTTACTCAAAACAATATGTTGCTCATGATCTTACACTTGTTGTGGTTGGCGATGAAGTAGCATTATACGATAGTGCGTCTAGAAAAGAAAGATGGGTTAAGGGTAAACCAGTGCAGCTAAACAATCTCGGTTTTTTGCTTCCCTTGCTCAGCAAGGAGGGGCGTTATTTAGATTTGTATCTCGTGGTTAGTTTGCAAGATTACATAAAGATCTACCAAAAAGGTGAATTTTTTAAGCCGTTGAACAATTTAAACCCCCATTCTTCAATAGAGGCATACATTGGGATGACGGATGCAAGTTATTTAGCTAAGTTTTATTAGGAATACTTCTGTTACAAATTAATTTTCGATCTAATTAGAAAGTTTCTCTGAAAAATTAGGATATTACCTTTTGAGCTGGGATTAAATCTTTAAGGTCGGAGTGTAGACTAATCTCAAAATTCTTCTGAAAGTTTTTCTCTTAATTTTTCTTCACAAGAAGAGCATAGGGGTATAAGTTCCTCTCCTACATCCCATTCAAATTCCCCTCGCGTGTTTTCTTTAAACAAATCAAGTTTTTCACTCATAAGACAGTTTGGGTTGGTACAATGTTCAAGACCAAAGAGGTGTCCAATCTCGTGCGCTCCAATTAATTCTCTTTCGTATGGAAAAGTAGAATAGAAAACCATTGCAATACCTCCTATTCCTTCCACCCACCCAAATATTCCTTTTCTACGTTTCCTATAAGCCTTTCCTCCAAGAGTATATGCACCTCGTCCGTAACAATGTTGGGTAGACCAAATAAGTACGATAGTGTAATCGTCAAAAATAGATTTTCCTATATCCTTTCTAACTAAAGGATCGAGTCCTCGAAGGAAGTATTCAGAAATGTAATCTGAGTGAAACGAAGAGCCTGAATTTAGTTTCCCAAATTTCCATCCGAAAAGTCTGTCTAAAACTTTCTCTTTAAGAGGATCTGGTAATTCATTGCGGGCAGTTGGAATGGAAACTCTTTCGATTTCATATTTTAGGTCCCATAAATCATCTCTTTCTATAGCATCTTTCTCTAGATACATTTCCAGAAAGGTTAATTATTCTTTTTTGCTGCTTCCATACATGAGAACGTTGTCTTTCGAGTTCCTGCTCAAAAAGACATGCATGATAACCTAAAACAAAAAGATGTCTAACGAGCAAGTCTGTTTCTCCGCTTGTGAGAAAGGTGTTTAATCTAATACCATATTGCTCAAAGTAATTTCTAATAATACGCCCCATCTCGCGCTTTGCTTCTTAAGTCTCTACACTTCCAATTCTCGACTCATGATAGATCCATGGTAAGTAGACTATGATTGATGAAAATTCACGCATACTGATAAGTACCGGTGAAAAATTTAAATTTATCTGCAAAAACTAAGTCTCACCAATCAAAAGCATGAAGTGTAAGTTTTGTGGGAAAAAGGCTGAATTTTTTTTGAGACAAAGAAAGCTATACGTTTGTAAAGCTGATTTCTTTAACTTTTTAGAAAGAAAAGTTGAGAGATTTATAAAAAAATACAGGGTTAAAGGAAAGATTTTAGTTGCAATTTCAGGAGGTAAAGATTCGCTAGCTTGTTTGTCACTTCTTTCACGATTTTTAAAAGTATCAGCTTTACATCTTAACTTAGGCTTAGGAGAATTTTCTAAAGAGAGTCAAAGAATTTGTAAGGAATTTTGTAAGAAGGAAGGTATAGATTTGATTTTGGTAAATGTAAAAGAAGAATTTAAAGTTTCTCCAAAAAATTTCTCCAGGAAGAAGGCTTGCTCAATTTGTGGTGTTATAAAAAGATATTTGACTAATAGAATAGCTTTTGAGAATGGATTTAAAATAGTAGCAACAGGTCATACTGCGGATGATTTAGCTTCTATGATAATCTTAAATTTCCTTTCAGGGAATTTTGATCTACTCTTCAGACTTAAACCTTACACAGAACCATCGTTAGATTTAAAACTAGTTGGAAAGATAAAACCACTTTATAACGTATTAGAGGAGGAAACAGAATTTTTTTGTAAGCTTAAGGGTATAGAATTTGTGAGTGTGAAATGTAAGTTTGAGCGATACGCTTCTCAAACAAAGATCAAAGAAATTTTAAATGATTTAACTAAAGATTTACCTCAAATAAAACTTCAAATTGTATCCAACTTTCTAAACCTAGCTAAAAACGTAAAACCTGAAAAACCTAAGCTTAAATTTTGTAAAATATGCGGCTATCCAACTATTAGAGATGTTTGTAGATTTTGTAAATTAATTAAAGGTTATGAAAATTAAAAGGCTAGTTTTGTTATTGTTAATTTTAGGCTTAATAATTTTACTTTTCTCTGCCGAGAATCTTAAGAGAAGTGGAAGGAAGGTTGAGTTGGCAAAAGTTATAGAAGTCATAGATGGGGATACCATCAGAATAGAAAATGGGAAGAGAGTTAGGTTGATAGGAATAGATGCTCCCGAGAAAGGTGAGAAATGCTATAGAGAGGCTAAGGAGTTTCTTAAAAAGCTTGTGTTAGGAAAAATTGTTAGGTTAGAGGCTGATAAGCTGGATAAGGATATCTATGGAAGATTGCTGCGTTACGTTTATTTAAACGATACCTTTGTTAACTTGATACTCTTAAGAAAGGGTTATGCACATTCGTTTATTAAACTTCCTAACACAAAGTACTCAAAAATTTTTCAAGAGGCAGAACGATATGCGAGAAAATTCAAGGAAGGTTGTTTATGGAAGGGTGGTTAGTGTTTTTAAATCCCTAAAAGTAAATTATTTTTGCTGGGTGTTAAGTATGATTGGCTAAAAAATGACCATATTCTTTAAAAACACCCAGCTATAATTTTGTTTGGTGCAACTCCTTATCGAAGGATAAGGGGTGTAGAGTCGAGGTCGATGAGAGATTTGACAAACCGAATTATTTTTATGAGGAGCGAACTGTCGTTCGAGACCATCGAATGAGACTGCCATAGGGCTGGGGTCCCTTGGCCCAACAACACCACGCCGCCTGGTGGATGGCTCGGCTCGGGACGCCGACGAAGGGCGTGGCAAGGTGGTAGTAAGCTTTATATATCTAAAAATGTATATAAATAAGTGTGAGTACAAAATCTCCAGGGATTTCAAGGGGTTTGTAAGTTAGCGCTTTTACTATTAACTGATGGATATATGCACTTGCTTAGAAAAATGCTAGAATCGTATGCTTACTATCACCCCATAAAGCTGCGATAAGCCCGGGGGAGGCGCATGCAGCCTTAGATCCCGGGATCCCTGAATGGGAATCCTGCCGCGTTAAGCGGCGCTCCGGGAGGAGTGGGAACGCCCCGAAGTGAAACATCTTAGTAGGGGCAGGAAAAGAAACCAATAGGGATGCCGGGAGTAGCGGCGAGCGAAACCGGCAGAGGGCAAACCGAACCCTCTTGCGATGAGCAAGCGGGGATGTGGAGTTGCAGGACCTGGGTTACTCCCCAGCCTCCTGACCCGAAGTCCGGTGGAAGTCCGGCACCACAGAGGGTGATAGAACCACTAGCCATAAATTTTGAAATTTACCTCCGAAATTTACAAATACAAAAAAGAGTTTTAGATTAGTTGTGCCCATGAAAA
>CAZCHG010000066.1:0-7552 GCA_964498465.1 uncultured archaeon
TTCTGTTCTATGCTTACACTTATACATCTGCTTAGAAAAATGATAATAATCAAAAGAGAAGCAATTGAAAATCTAGGTTTCATAACATTAATTTTTTGAACCTTAAACGTTAAATAAAATTTGGATGATATTAAACGACTTAAAAGAAAAATGTAAAAAAGTTGAGAAAATAAAGTAGGTCTATTTTTTATGAAGGATTTAGATACAAGAGTATCTTCTACAAATATTAATAATATTTTTGTTGTTAACACCTCGGATACTTTCTTACTTTTTAGACGACCTTCGCTTAAAGAAAAATAAGATTACACAGCCTATGAGTCCTAACCCCACTATCACTGCAGTTAATGATGATGTTAAAGTTCGAATAAGCATCCCAGTTATAGGTATGTGTTTTGTTACATCTTTCTCTTTTTGAGATATTTCAATACATTTATTCATTTCACATTTATACCCTTCAGGACATCCACAATCCAAGCAACAATTTAGTTGATCCTCCCCGCTCTCACAAACTCCATTACCACATTCCGGTACAACAGTCATATTTTCTGTTACATTTTCTTCTATCATACCTTGTCTCTTAGTGATATTACCACCATATGTACAGTTTCTCACTTCTTCTGGCTTACCTTCCACGCTACCACAATTGTTTAGATCTATACGTTTTCTATATTGCGTACCATTTGGATAACATTCACTCCATTCAGTACATGACCAATTTGGTTCGTATGTTGTTGGAGGTATAAAACCTCCACCCCCGCCACCTCCACCCGCTCCTCCTCCACCAGGTGAAGGCTGGGGTGGAGTTGGGCAAGGACCACAATCTTCTGGGCAAGTTTGACATGTTTCATCTCCATTACAAACACCGTCACCGCAATAAGGTGCGTACTCTATTACTGCCGAATGTTTCAACCCACTAATTTTATAATAGTTGCCAACATCCTCACATGTATAATTACCATGAGTTGTATTATCGCATATGAGGAAAATTTCATCTACTTCATTACACGCTTTACTAATTTCAGTTATATTTAAAATTTCCTTGTCTTTGATACAAACTGAGCCTAACTTACTTTTCTTTTCAACCCAAACAGTTTTAGTAAAGTTACTAGGAAGTTTTATTCCGCTAACGATTATCCAACCCCTACTCTCATTTTCTTCATTTTTTTCCACTTTAATTTTTGTGAAATCTAAAGTATCGTGTGAGAAATTAAACTCAAATTCTACTAAGGTAGCATTATCGTTGGCGTTTATGATTTCTACCTTCTTTAATCCTTTCAACTCACTCAAGTTGAGATTAAGTGTTATATTCACGTTAGATTCTATGTCACTAATATTTCCATAAACTGGTATATTGGTAACATTTACCATTACAGAAATTTCTGTAGAATTTTCTCCATCACTAGCTATGAACGTAAGATTATAGATTCCAGCATCATCGATAGATGGTGTCCACGTAAAATTCCACCTTTTATCAGTAATTTGAACTAACTCTCCAATATTTAGATTAACTGTAACATTTACTTCATCAAAATCCGGATCGGAAACGTTTAATAACAGATTTAAAGTCTCCGTCTCGTTAAGCGTTACATTAAGAGTTGAAATGTTTATCTTGGGAGGGGAGTTTAATATTTCGGTTGAGTTACTTTCTATTGTTACATTTTCAAAAGAATCTGAAATAATAATCCTGCATACCCACTTTTGACCTTTTTTTGTGTAATTGAATGGAAGAGTTTTTGAATTTAAATTTATCCAGGAAGTTCCATTAAACCAATCATAAGAAAGGATCGTTACAGTATCGTTATCTAAGTCTATGAAATCTGTGTTTTCACAAGTTAAATTATCAAACGTATGTGGTTTTGAAGGGTATATGTAAAGATTTGTCGTAGGTTCAAAATTTTCTCTGAACATTCTTTCCTCTGTAACTTCAACATTTCCAGCTAGGTCAGACACAAATACTTTAAACGTATAATTTTGACCACTTTCTGTTATTTTTGTAATGTAACATATGTTGTTTGAAACATTCATCGTTTCGTTGCTCCCATTCCACTCTAAGATACATTCTTTAAAATGCTCCTCAACGAAGACTACTTTTATTGTAATGTTATTATTTGTGTTTCTTGAATTATTTTGTGGAGTAGGTTCTATAAATTGTATTACTGGTCGAGTTGTATCTATTATCACGTTCCTTTTTTCTGTTTGATTACAATTTCCAACTATATCACACACCTCTACATAAAATTCGTATAAACCGTCGGATAAATTGGTGAAATTGTATGCACTTTGATTTGTTGTGATATTGATGTTATTGAGATAGAATGTAAAATTACCTATGTGAGGGTCAGATGCATCAACTTTAACAAAAACGTAATTATAATTGATGAAGCTTCCATTAAGAGGTGTCGGTTCGATGAAATGTATAGTTGGTGGAGTTAAATCTATTTCAAATGTTATGTTTAGGGTAGTAATTCTTTCTAAATCATCCTCAACTATAATAGATAAGCTATGAAGACCTTCGGAAAGATTTTCAAGTAGCGTAGCTGAAGAGTTGCAGTCTGTACATAAAGTTTGAGGAGCTAAGTCATCGATTACGTATTTGATTGATTCTGCATTCTGAGTTAGTGTTAAGGAAAGTGGAATGGTTGTTTGAGCATAGACTGTTCCATTTATTGGAGAGATGAGATTAATTTGAATGGGTGGAACAAACCAATCGATTATTCTTTTCACAAGAAGAGCTCTTTGGTCTGAGCTGTTGATAGCTTCGAAACCAAAAGCAAAGAAGACAACTTTATACGTTCCTGTATCGACTCTTATTGCACCACTTCCACTAGATTGAATAGATGCTACTCTTTTTTCGCTACTCACTTTCTTTTCTAAGTAAGGCTTAGGACTCTTAGAAATACTAAGTGGAGAGGAGCTAAAGGAATTAATATATTTGAAGATAGTAACAGCAGGTAATATTGGATCTATTTCATCTGGCCAGAATTGGTTATCAGCACCACCTTCTCCAGAAATCAAAATAATTAGATTGTCAGAGATAGGGTCACCCTCGATACCTTCTAACTTAAACAAGCCAGTATTGTCTTGTATGAACTGTGCATGAAGGTAATTTTCTAGAAACTCTCTACCTTCTTCTGTGAAATTAAGAGTCCATGCTATATCTTGTCCCGTTATGAAGAGGTTTCCGCCGTTTTCAAGATAATTTTTTAGAGTTGAAAACTCATTCTCATAAGGCGCGGAGAAAGGACTGGACCAGATGCATACTTTATAATTTGACAGAGTCTCATTATCTACACTTCCTCGAAGGTCGAGGTCCCATATATCAAAACGGAAATTATTTTCTTCTAAAGCAGTGGAAAAGAAATCTGAGTATTTATCATCTTGAATAACAAGAAGTATTTTCTTAGAAGGTAAAAATGGTTTGGTCGTAAATCTGTCTATGTTATTATAAACTTCAACATTACCGTGAATATCCTCTGCAATTATGTCTATAAAGTAATCTTTTTCTTCACTTTTCGTTATCCAACTGTTTCCGTAGAGCCCATCATTGGCTTCATTATCGTGATGTTGACCATCATCAAATAGTTGTAGTGTAGCTATTACATTCTCGTCGGGGGATTCTATCTCAGCGTATACAGAGGCGACACCGTAATTGTCCCAAACCCAAGCCGTTATATTTATAGTTTCACCAGGTTGAGTATATCCTACTCCATGTAACGGTATATCAACAAATGGAGGAGAGGTATCTTCAATTATTTCAACTGTATAGTCCTCTACTTCACCATAGTCGCTAACTTCACAAGGTGATGGCGGAGAATTCCATTTTAGATAAACACGCATTCTGGTTTTCCCAAGCTCCGCATTTTCTGGCACTTTGAATGTTCCCGAAAAAGTATAACTTCCGTTTATTGTAGCACTTCCTAAGTCGATTTCCTCGTTTTGGGAGAATTCTAGGTCTCCATTAAAGTCTATCCAAACTTTTACGTACTCAACCCATTCATCTGTGGTATTTACTCTAACTTTAATTGTATAGGTTGAATTCCTGTCAAGAAAAGCAAATGTTTCTTCAGTAAAGTCGCTATAAGTGGAACTTCCGGATACTTTATTTCCGATTGTTTTCCCAGAAATACTTAATGTAACTTGAGATACCCATTCAAAATCAGCAGTCTGTGTATAAGCACTACAATATCCATATACTTCTAACTGTAGCCAGTCTATGTCTATGTTATCAGCATCACACCAATCACAGCTTGGATGGTAGTAATTAAAGTAAATGTTTCCTTCGGTCAAATAATTTTGGCATTCGTTTAGAGAAGAGCAAATTCTGTATTTTATTAGAGAAAATTCTGAAATTGGTAAAGGTCCTAAGTTTTCCCAAATTTCGGTATTAGTATTCCATAAATAATGTTCAAAATCTGGATCGTCTGGTCTGACTCTGTGATAGGCAATTGCCTCAATTTTGCTTGCTTTTGTGATAGTAGAAAGTGAGAAACCTGTTAAGGAATTTAAACCATCACAACTTATCCCAGAACAGCTCTCCGTAAATGTTAAATAACTTCCATCTTTTGAGTAAGTGTCCGCAATGCTACCAGAGATACTGCCCGTGTAAACGTTGATACCACTTACTTTTATTTCATCAAAAAATCTTGTTTTAAGATTAACTAGTATGGGTGCTCCACGGTACTGTGAAGAGAAACACTCATCATTAATACAACATTCGTGATAACCGATTTTAAAGTAACCATTCTCTCCAAAATATGTACCCCAACTATTCTTCGCTATCCAATAACCACCCACATCATCATAACCTACTAACACGATAGCATGATATCGGTCTATTCCTTCAGGTACTTCGTCCTCAGAATTGCAACGATAGATATCTCCATCCCAATAACCTTCCATATTGATGTAAGTAACCAATGGTCCATTTTCTACAAGAGCTTGTTTTATTTCATAATCAGAATCATACTCGAGAATTTCATAACTATCTATTTTCCACAATCTTCTTTGATAAGAGCTACATTTTTGAGAACATTCAACGTCAGAAGCCTGATAAGGAAAACATATTTCATCTGTTATACCTTGTAGTTGTATATATTCTAATGCTTCATGTGACCAACCTCCATCACAACTACCTGCATCTGAGCAAGATACTAAATCTTGCTCTGAGAGATCTATATCAAAGTATGGATCATTTCTTGCGATTTTTGTTTTAGATTCGACCGCGCCTACAGCTGCAAAAGCCCAGCAACTTCCACAAGAGCCTTGATATTTTACTGGTGTTAACCAGTTATAACCTTTGACATTTCTCCAATCGAATGAAGAAGGTAAATTTGCTTTCTCTCTTTTCTGCAAATATCTTTCTGGAGTAGTACTCTGTTGTTTTATTGTTACTTTTCCGAGGGAGGTGCTGTGTCTTTTTTTCATAGTTTTTGAAACATTTAGATTCAATAGTTTAAAAACTGGTATCTCTACCAATTCCTCTTCAACTGGAAGTTCTTTCATATACGCTTTAACTTTACCTACATTTTTTACATAACCTCTGCAAACTGCATATTCCCTTGAAAAAGGAGATCTACCATCATCTTTTGTCAATATATTCATTCCCAGTCTTTTACAGATAGAAAATTCCTTACCACATTTACCATTGAAAAACTCCCATGTATCACAGGTAGAATTGTCAGGAAACACACAGATTCCTGCTTCTCCCTCCTTTGATTTAATCACTTTATACTGATACCCAAGTTCTTCACAGTAAACTGCAGCAGGATCTGGAAAATATACCTCTGCCTTAACTGAGGGTAAAATTACTAAAATAAATGTCAAAATAAAACTTATGATAACTTCTCTTTTCATGAACATAAGCCTGCCACCCATTCCCATTCTGTACATTCTTTATTACCAATCTTACATAAAATACACGTATAAGTAAATTTACATCTCTCACCTTGAATAACTTTAATAATTCCGCCATGCTTAGCACAAAAAGTATATTCTAATCCACATTTTCCTTCAAAAAAATCCCAAGTATCACACTTCTCGCTATTAAATATACACACTCCTCGTTGACCTCCTCCAGGTAAGTTTTCAATAATATATTTATATCCTAATTTTTCACAATAGACAGCTGATGGGTCGGGTATTCCAACAGAGCTGCCATCTTCTCTATTTTCTTGTTTCATAAAAAAGCTTATATCTAAAATTATTAAAACACTTAGGATAATAACGATAATAACAATTATTATAAAGTTGTGATATTTGGATCCTAACCTCATCTTTTTCACTTTTAACATCTCAACATCTCAACAACAATTTCTTAAGTAAATTTTCCTTCTCTTTTAACTGTTCCTCTAAGCTTGCAATTTCTTTTTGTATTTTTTCATATTCTTTTCGTATACTTTCAAATTTTTTAACTACTTTTTTACCCTTTTCTGTGAGTACATATTTTATCTTTGCTCTTCCATCTTCTCTTGTTAATTCTTCCTTAATTAGAGCAAGCTTTCTCGCTTCCTTTAATCTAGATGCAAGTGTATTTGGGCTTAGCCTTAAAACCTCTTCCAGCTCATTAAAAGATTTTGGAGCTTTATCTAATTGAAAAAGTATATCTAAACTTCCCTTTTTCTGAACAAATTCTTTTTCATTCATAGATCTTCTCACCTATACTATACTATTAGGATAGTAAAATATTTAAATACTTTTTCATAAATATAGTTATAGTAAGGTATAGTTGAAGTAAACTTCAAGTTAGGGATATGAAAGGAAAGCTCAAGTCAAGAACAGAGGAGTTAAAGAAGTATCAAGAAGTTCAAACTTGGCTTAAAACAGTTAGCAGATTTTAAAGCAATATTTAGAATGGAGAAAAAAGAGTGGGGAAGATGTTACACCAGAATCGCCTTTATTTGTTAGCAGAACTAATAGAGGATTGAAGCCAATTAGTATTCAGAGATTTAACGATACAATAAAAAGAGCTGCTAAAAGGGCAGGATTCAATGGAAATGGAAAATATGGAAGGATAAGAGCTCATTGCTTAAGAAAATTTTTCGTAACTCAGCTAACAAATCATGGAGTTGAAGATAAGATTGTTAACTTCTTTATTGGCCATAAAATTCCTGAAGTCGATAGAGTTTATTGGATTAGAAGAGTTGAAGAGCTAAGAGAGATTTATAGACAAAGAGAGAAGTTTTTGAATCCTTATAGTGCTGGAAAAGAAGAGGAGTTAAGGAAATTAGAGGATGTGATTAAGAAGGTTAAAGAGCTTGATGAGAAAATACAATCTTTAAATGAAGCTCGGATTAAAGATATTGTTTTGAAAGTTATTAGAGAATTCGGGTTTATGATGAATAACAATAACTGTAATCTTAATCAAGCAAAGTATGATGTTAAAATCGTAACTTCTGAAGAAGAAATTATCGAGTTAGCAAAACAAGGCTATGACTGTCAGCAGATTGCCCAAAATAAATGGTTGATGCGAAAGAAAATTTAACGCTTAAGGTTCAAAAAATTAATTTTAATGTGCCAGAATTATTTAAAATAATGGACATTTGGAACATCCTTT
>CAZCHG010000067.1:0-2456 GCA_964498465.1 uncultured archaeon
GTGCATAAGTAGCAAGATTTTACCTCTAGGAATTTCAAGTTGAAGGGAGTACTACTGGAAATTCTTATTGTCTTTATAAAATTTCAGTTATTTTGCACCCGTTTAGAATTTAGAAAAATATATAATTTTTTAATAAAATAATAATTTTTTAATAAAATAAAAAGTATTATGATGATAATCAAAAGAGGGAGGCGTGGCTGGAAAGATCATCTAGTAGAGATTCTTTCACTGTGGACTGATGAAGATTGCGAATTAACATCCTCAGAAATATGTCAAAAGTTGACGGAATTAAAAATAGTTCATAATAAAGATTATTGCAGAAGAATATTAAGGGAGTTAGTCAAAGACGGTTATCTAGAGAGAATAAACAACAACAGGTATAGATTAAAAATAAACTCCCAATTTCCCAATATTCTTAACATTCTTAAGGATTTGTATGATATATACAAACCTAATCGCATCTACAATTGGTATGTAGGCGGAAGTTTTTGGGTTCTGGCAGAAGGAGTAATTCTTGGATTACCAAGAAACATTGATGAGAATCCTTTTATAAAAGAAATTCTGAATGTTCTGCTAGTAAGACTGTCACGTATATTCTATGCATTAGCAGAAATAGCTTTACTTGCGGGTTTTGCTGAGAAAAAAGGGCTGGACATAAAATCAACTCCACCGCCTAAGGAAGTTGTTAGAGAGTATATATTGGAAATACTTCCGTATGTGCTTGGGGAAAGGGCAGGAATAGATTTGGACGGATTATCTACTGGCGAGCTAGTAGAGTTCATTGACCAGATTTACCAAAGCTTACCTGAGAAGTTTAAAGCTCAGCCTATCGAAAAGCAGATACTATTTGAGTACATACAATTGGCTCAATGGTTATATGCAAAAGCGCAGGATTTTAAAGAGTTTGAGGAGTTTAAAACATTATATAAGCTTGGGGATTCAAGAGTCAGGGATATTACCAAAGATTACGAAAAAATTGCCTTAGTTGTTTATCCACCACTATACATGCTTGACGAAAAGTGGTATGAAAATTTTGAACTTTACAATAGTTTAAAGGAGTACATAAAAGCAGGAATATCCAATGCTCTTATTGTAGAAAAATTATCACATTATTCTGAAAATGCAGCTCGCAACGTTTTAAGATTGCTTGTAGCACAATCGTATATTTCAAGGGAAAGAGCTATAGAGATTTTAAATCTATATAGTCTAAAAAAGGCCGGGGAAACTTTGGACTACATTCTTAGTGAATACCTATCTATAAACAAAGAGGGTAAATTTGAAGCTGAATCTCTCGAGAAAATTAAAAAACTCTTCCATGAAGCCAAACAAAGGCATAATTTAACAAACATGATTAAAGGTATTTGGCTAAGCGATAAATATTTCAGCAGAACATCTTCATGTTCTTTACTCAATGTAGGAGAAGAGAAAATTATTGATTTTACCGTAAGTAACATTAAAAAAACTTTTATCTGACATAGGCGAGCAAATACCCTCTGATTTGGTAAATTTGGTAAAGGAAGGATACGTCCAAGCGATTGAGATGCAAAAATTGAGTAAAGCAGACAGACAAAAGCTAATGCAAGCTATTAAAGATTACATGCGCAACAAAAGATAAAATGTGGGTGTAAAAACTTTTAGGGAAAAATTTTGAAGCTTTTAAAGTTACTAGATGCGTTTTAAAATCTATTTGCGATTTTTTGTTTTTTAAACAGTGAATAAGGTTTTTAAACTTAGTTAGAACATTTTTACTTCTCTAGAAAAATTTGTAAAAAATTTTAAAACTTTAAATTCGCAAAATCAACAAAATCGTTTACATAAAAACTTAATTGACACTTAAAAAAACATAGGTAAATAAATTGTAGCACCTATGTACGAAGTTTTTTAATTTTAACTTTTATCCTTTTGACTTTCCCTGGTAACCAAACTCTAGGCTCGATATCCCTAACAATTATGTTGTTTATTTTTCCAGCTTTGACTGTTATTGATCCTTTATCTTTAATATAAATGAAATCTTTTGGAGAACCATTAAGATCGTTAGTAAGTTTATTATATTTATCCCACAGGCAAACCTCGCAGCGTGCAACTTTTTTTGGTTTGATTTCAAACTCTACTTTTACTTCATAGGGTTGCTGAAGCAATTCATCTCGCAATCTTATTCTAACCCTCGCATGCGCATAATATGCAGTGGGTCTTGGAACTATTTCTTTAACAACTTCATCATTATCAAAGTCGTGCTCTGTAATCTCTATTATGAAAAGTTCAGCTTTTTTGATCACTCTTTTAATAATTTGATAACATTGTTCAAGAATTGATACACTATTTCTAAGCATATCATTCCAATCTGAGAAAATAATTGGAGTTTTTCTCGCAAATTCTGGAATTCTAAGCCCAAAACTTTCAAAACCGTATCTAGCAATGTTCCACGTTACCTCATTACAGAACATTGCATTTAACAT
>CAZCHG010000067.1:2466-4467 GCA_964498465.1 uncultured archaeon
ATAGCAACATTTAAAATGGCCTTAATTTCGTCAATAGTTAGTGGAACTGGACTACTTTGACAAAATGTTTATTAAGAATTTGCTAACCTCGTGATGTTTTCCAATTTTTTCATTCCAGCCCATTGCGTGAATTAAAGCTTTTGCTAAGTACTCTGTAGCTTGGGCAATTCTTGGTACAGCATCTACATAATTTGATCCTTTAATGTACTTTAACTCATCATCAAAAGCTTTGAGTAAGGACTCCGCTAGTTCGTACCTACATACTATCTTATCTTTTCCCATTAACCCACCACCTTTGTGTATGAAATTCTACTTTTGCCTATCATGTTTAGTTTGATCAGGTTTATAAGTTTTATTCCTGAAAATAGAATAAGGTATTGAAATACTTCAAAAGAAATTGAGGTAAAAGATTTATATATCCTAATGTCAATAAGTTAGAAACAGTGATTGGTTTATGGCCACCTGGAGTGATCTTGGGAAGCTTAACAGATGGATTGTAAATAGGTATTTCGTACTTTTAAGGAGGTTTGGAAGTAAAGACTTCAGCGTTGAAGAAGCAAAGAGGGCGTTGGAAGCAGAGAATCTTAGTCTTGAAAATGTGAACAAACTTTTGATGGAGTTAAGGAAACATAATCTGGTTGATATTAGAATTGACCCATCAGACCCAAGAAGAAGATTATACAGGCTTAAAAGTCCACAAATTGCAGAAACCATAAAAGTTTTGAAGGGAAGAGATGAACTTTTTAGATTGTTAAAAGAGTGCGCTGATGTAATAAGGACAGCAGTTGATTATAAAGTTTTATTATTGCTACTGTTTTATAAGGCCATTAGCGATAAATGGGAAAAGCTGGTTGAACGGTATAAGAAAGAAGGATACGATGAAGAATCTGCTAAAATTATAGCAAACGAGGACTACATTAGATTATATGATGAATCTGAAAATAAATCATACAGCTGGCATGAAATAGTCAGAGAATACAACATAAGGGAAATGGCTAATGCTTTAGTTAGAATAAGCGAAATGAACAGTGATCCAAATCATCCTCCTGTTCTAAAAGGATTAGATAGACTTATTGATAGAGTAGGTTTGAGAGAACTTGCTGAAGGTGAAAAGATCTTCATTCTTGAGGATATTATAAGAAGATTTAACAATTACGACTTTTCCGAGGTGGACTACGATTTGCTTGGAGACGCTTATCAATGGATACTACATTACTTTGCACCAACGCATGCCAGAGAAGGGGAGGTTTATACACCAACATGTGTTATAAGATTGCTAATTAGGCTTTTGAACATCGGTGGGGGTAAAGTTCTAGACCCAGCATGTGGATCTGGGGCTATGCTTGTAGAGGCACACAAGCATGCCAAAGGCAACGTTGAACTTTACGGTCAAGACTACAATGAAGTCACAGCCACAATTGCGAGGATGTTTTTGGCTATAAACGGAATAAAAGTGTATGAAATATATGATGGCGACTCATTGGCAAATCCGCAATTTGGGAAAGCAGATTATGTTGTCGCTAACCCTCCTTGGAACCAAGATCGTGACGTTAAAACTCTTGAGGAAAGAAAAGACATCTATAGATTTGGAATTCCACCCAAGACAACAATGGATTGGGCATGGGTTCAGCTAATGCTTCGTTTTGCTAAAAAGAAGGTTGGAATAGTACTAGATCAAGGGGCGTTGTTTAGAGGTGGAAGGGAAGCTAAAATAAGAGAGAAAATCGTTAAAAATGATCTTATAGAGGCTATAATTCTTCTACCAGAGAAATTATTCTACAACACTGGAGCAGCTGGAATAATAATGATTCTGAACAAGGAAAAGCCTGAGGATAGAAAAAGTAAGATTCTGTTCATAAACGCCTCTAATGAGTTCGTAAAGCATCCTGAGGTAAAGAAGCTTAACATCCTAAGCGATGAGAACATTGACAAGATTGTAAAAGCATATGAGGAGTTTAGAAACATCGAGGGCTTTGCTAAGGTTGTTTCCATCGAAGAAGT
>CAZCHG010000067.1:4477-7188 GCA_964498465.1 uncultured archaeon
AAGTCAGAAAGAATGATGACAACCTAAACATCACGAACTACGTAATGCCGATCGTTGAGGAAAAATAGATCGATCTAACAAGAGAGATTTCAGAGCTTAGAAAGCTTGAGGAGGAAAGAAGTAAACTAATTGAAAGTATCTGGAAAATCGTTGATGAAATTGTTAAGTGTAGTTAAGGTGGTGAATTATGTTGAACATCTTTAAAGTAAATCTAAATAAAATCGATTTACCTAAAACAGTGTATGTATACGAGTTACTCTTCAAAACAACTGAAGAAAAGAAGAGATTCATGGCTTTTAAGCGTTTACAAAATATTTTTGGATTCGTAGATTTAAAAGAAAGAAAACTATACTCCTATGTGGAAATTAAAAATGAAAATTTACCAAAAGATGTCGAAAAACTTGTAGAGCTCAAATTGCAAAGAGTAATACAATTTAATGAATTAGATGAGTTTAAGCGAGACAAAATATTATCAACGTATGTAAAAAATAGAGTTAGGGAAGACATAAAAAGCGTTCTGCGATCTTCAAGAAAACATGTTTTAGGAGGAAATAGAAAAGTAGGTCGGTGGTATCTCTATTTAACCATAGAAAAAAATAGGATAGAATTAATAAAAGTTGTAGATAAAATTCTTATTGCATTCAATGTAAAACTGAGAATATTAGGCAACAAAAATCTATGGGATTGGCTAGAAAGGGATAGAAGGAAGTTAGAGAGGTTATGCTGGTCTCCAGAGAATCCAAAGGATATAAAAATCTGGTTCAGATACGTACCTGATATTAAAAACGGGGATGATAAGAATTACTTGCTAACAAATGTTATAGATAAATCAGAAGCTGAAAAAAGCACATTTACGTTTGATGAATTGAGGGATTATCCTATTAAGATAAGAGGTTTGACACAGGAAGAGTTAAAGAAAATCGCTAAATTTGACGATTTTGATGAAGGTCAGCCGATTATTAGGGGCAGTCCAAATATGAAATTAAAAGATACTTATAGCTTTCTACCTCAATACTGTATTCCAGCGTATAGTCCAGTTTTGGCGTCCAGCGATGAAATAGACCGTATTGAAAGGATAAAAAATGCTATTAGGAATAATAAAAGTGGAATAATATATAACATTGTTAAAAGATTGGATTACCTTGAGCAGACTGACAATTTAGTTATAGTAAAGGAACTTGATAAAAAGAGTACTGGACTAAAGGCAAAGTTCATTAAGGTTAAATTAATTTCAGAAAAATTAGATAAAAATATAAAAATAAAATCAGAAGTAATTTCAGAACCATATGACAAAATTGTTCGTGATACTTCAGAGCTATTTAAATGGGTAGGAGTCCTTTGGAACTTGGAAAAAGGCATATTGAAGCATAGCGAGGTTGAAATACCAATTCCCGATTTTGTTCCAGAGTGTCTAAAAGGTATAAGCGATTTAAAGTTCTTTATTCTTATGGAGGAAGGACTAGACGAAACTGAAAGGAAAGTAGCGTTAAAGTTGTTTAAATTAACAAGAACAGCTTGTAGAGTTATACAAGATGTATACAAACAAATTGGTATAGAAGTACTACCAAAATTTAACTTTAGATATGATGAAGCTTTTAGGTTTGTAAACTCTGACGAGGGTGTCGATGAGGTTGTTAAAAAGGTATGCGAGACAATTAAGGAATCGCTTGGATTTGCCCTAATCTTCGGTAGGACGAAGGAAGTTAGTGGTGATGACGAGGATGAAGGTTATGACTATTATGTTCCTCTGAAAGCCAAGTTATTCAATAACGACATACTCAGTCAAAACTTTATAATGAAGCATTACATCGATAACGGAGATGTCAACGAAAATACGATTAGATTTGCACTTTCTAACGTAACTTACAATATTTTTGGGAAATTAGGGATAAAATTCTTCGTGCTTGAGGAGAAAATACCATACGACTACGTTTTAGGTGTGGATGTTGGATATGGTGAAGCCTATACGAGTAGAGTGGCAGGATGCACTACTATACATGATTCAGAGGGAAGACTCAGAAACATCATCCCTATAAGTAAAGAAAACTTACCTGACAAGGAAACTGCAAGAATCAAGGCACTTTTAGAGTATATAAAATCAAAATATAAATATTATAAAATAGATTTTACTAATAAAAATATACTTATCCTAAGAGATGGAAAAATTCAACAAGAAGAAATTGAGCAATTAAAGGAGTTTTCGAAAAAGAATAGATGTAAAATAACAATAGTAGGCATAAGAAAAGATACAATATACCAGATTTTCCGTAAAAATACTGGATTATACTACGTAAAGATTGGCAACATGTATTTAGCTAAAGCACACGAGCCAAAAGTTGGATATCCTCGACCAGTAAAAATCGTTGAGAAAGTTGTAATAGATGGTGATATGGCAAGTTACGAAGAAATAACAGACAATGACATTTTGCTAATTCTCAAACTGACCTTCTTGAATTACTCTATAATTGGAAAGCCAAGTAATCTAAGAATTCCTGCTCCAATTT
Organism: uncultured archaeon; assembly: GCA_964498465.1. Taxonomy (GTDB): domain Archaea; phylum Halobacteriota; class Archaeoglobi; order Archaeoglobales; family Archaeoglobaceae; genus CAZCHG01. The sequence goes on from CAZCHG010000067.1 coordinate 6,982, forward strand.
ACTACGCTGACAAGTTAACTAAAGCTCTGAAAAGAGGTTGGAAACTTAGAGAGGAGTTTCTAAAAGATGGACTTCTATATTTCCTTTAGAATGTTAGAGATGAGGAGAGGAGATTGAAATGGTTAAGGTTATCGAGGCAATATATGAGAAAGGAGTTCTCAAACCGCTTGGAAAAGTAAAATTAAAGGATGGCGAGAGAGTAAGAAT
>CAZCHG010000068.1:0-3119 GCA_964498465.1 uncultured archaeon
TCAGAGTTCTGTAGTCGATCAGAATCATCATCTTCATGCCCAAAAAGAATCCCTTGAATAACCCCATTTATAAGGCTTATTAAATCTCTTTGAATGGATTTAGATCGAGCGATATATCAGTCCAATCCAATATTAGTATAGAAGGGTTCTTTCTCCTTCTCTTTGAATTAACGTTGAGAATGGAGAAAACAAAGTTTACTGCTCTGCTTCAAATTTTGCCATGAATGAGTAGACTGATCTTAATTTTATCTCCTTTTCTATCCTCAAAAATTTTCTGAGTTCATATCGTTTATTTACCTCGCTAACAGCATAAGACATCTCTAATTCAAAGAACATTGCCAGAATGATGACCTTTAGAAATTCTATTGCTTTATTTACCGGTGTTATCTTATATCTTGCCAGAGCTTTCTTCGCTTCTCTTGATTCCAGCTTATCTATGATTTTTCTCAGAAGCTCCCATTTCTCGTCTCCTTCTACTGGAATAACTGTCAATCTCACTCCAATCACCTAGAAAATGAAGAATCAATGATATTTATTAATTTTGTGGTCTTTTACTGTTCTGTTTTTGATTTTAAGTAATCTAATCATGTCCTGTTAGAAGAGGAGATGAATTAGTTGTTTGTTTTGGGTGTGGAGTTGTCTTTATGGAGACTGGGTTGTGGGTTGATGGAACACCCTAGATTTGCTTTATTTGATTTTAAGTTAAGTTAGGAAGAACTTGGGGGATCATGAAAGATCGAAGTTTACATTAACCCATCCCCAAAAGACTGCTAATTATTTTTTGGGATGCATATCCAGCAATAGCTGCAAACCAAGTCATACCTACAGTGTGAACTAGACCCGAAATTAATTTTCCCCCATCCATGATTTTTATTGCAAAAGATGATATTATTGCGTGAAAGATCAAAATGAGTGAAATCAACATACTAACAACTTGGAGTTCTGTGAAGGGTACTGTATGTAGGATTGGTGCTACGTTCTCCAACGATACTTTGAGAGATGAATAAATCTTATTCATGGACTGTACAACACCTAACGATACGTAAAGTGAGAATGCTATCCCGATTATTACTCCATAGGAAATTCCAACAAAAGAGCTAACGCTTTGCGCTCTTCTCGTTCTAAGGTTGTTTAAAATTGTAAAGTTTTTGGCCAGAATTTCTGCAACCATCTTTGGATCAGCTCCAAGTGATATGGCCTCAACGAACATATCAATAAACCTGTAGATTAGATTGCTTCCGGTTTCTATGCTAAACTTCTGCCAAGCCCTCTTTTTGTTTATTCTCGAAGTCAATCTTCTATACAAATTTTTTATGTCATTTGTAAGTGGTCCAAAATCATGTGCTGTCAGATATTTCAGCGATTCAAGGATATTTCCACCTCTTGCCGACGCTGAAGCACCTAAACTCATTAGAAAAGATGGTGCGTTTTTGTCCTTTCTTATTATGATACTTTCAAATTTTCTACCCACGAATCCCGGAATTAGGAGCGGAGTAAGTGAAAGAGCAAGTATAAATGAGAACGGAATGTCAATAAATCTATACACGTACACGAGAAAAAGGACTACCGAGAACACGACGAGACAGGCTGCTAAGGAAATGTATACGAGCTTATAAAGTTTCCACTCCGTCGACGTTATCTCTCCCGACGTTTGCCAGATTGGATCCTGCGGAGCCACAGCTCTCAAATACGTCAAAACTCCAATCTCTACTAGAATGAAAAACACTATCACCGAATACATAATGATCTGGATGCTAATTCCGGTCAAGAACGGGGCTATTATGGCGAATGCTGCAAAGAACGACAATGAAAGGATTATGGAAACGTAAATCTCCTTGAAAATATCAATGCTGTACAACTTACCCTGATACAAAGTCGCGTATGCATCCATAACAACTTCTTGTTCTCTCTTAATGAATTCCTTCAAATCTTCACCGCTGTCCAGCTCATGTGCCATTCTATCTAGAAAATCGGAGAAGATTTTACTTGGAGTTCTCCTAGCAATAAACCTGCATGCTTGGGATAGATTTCTATTCCACTTATCCATAAGCAAGAAGATCTTTCTAGTTTCCTCAGCTAATGCTCTGTACTCTTTTCTTTCAGAAACAACTTTCATCATCTCCTTTCTTTCTATTTCCGAAGTTGCCAACGCGCCAAGGTGCGTTATGTAAAAGTGTATGTTGTTGTCAATTTGGTTCCTAACCCTTCCACGAATTATCTTCGGATAAAGTACTGCGATGAGGACGAGGAAAAGCGGCACGGCTAAAAAGATCGATCCAAAAAGTCCAAACTTATCTAAAATTCTAAAAACAAGTAGTACTACGACGAACAAGAGAGAAGCAACCAGAGTTGGAAGGAGGACGAATCTAACATACTTCCTGGGACTGATTCCTATATGGCACAGATCGTACATGGCTACACCCGAAACGGCAGACCCTCTAATCCTTTTTTGTAGAACTTCCAAATTACATTGGAGACTTCAAAGTAATCAAAAATTTCCTGTTCAACCATCCTCCTCAATATGGAAGCTCTTAATTCCATTTCCTCGTAGATTTGTCTTGGATCCTCCATTCCACATACCTGTGCTATCTTATTTTCCAAAATGTAGCTGTTGTACAATCCTCTGAAAATGTGTCCATCAGTAACAGAATCCCATTCAAAAACGGTTCTGGTCACGACGCCCCCAACATCCTCATAGTATCCTTCAATTTCCTCCACAACAAGACATCTCCTCAAAAATTGTCCTTTACGATAGACAGCTTGTTGAACCAGTACAACATTTAGATTATCGATGAACGTGATGGGAACGTTGATGGGTTCACCCGTAAGTCTCTGAATTAACTTCTTAACGCTTCCGGCATGAAAAGTTGCCAAAACAGGGTGACCCGTTTGCATTGCCTGAAAGGCAACAGAGCCCTCCCTACCCCTAATTTCACCGACTATAATGTAATTGGGTCTACTTCGCAATGCGGCTTTCAATAAATCAAACAGGTCAACCTTTCCCTCCTCACCCCTCTCTCTCGTGTTTAACTGCTGCCAAACCGAATGTGGAACCTGAACTTCGGGCGTGTCTTCGGCTGTGTAGATTTTAGACTGTGGTTTGATGAACGGTATCATTG
>CAZCHG010000068.1:3129-7123 GCA_964498465.1 uncultured archaeon
TTCAGCGTGGTCGTTTTACCGCTAGCAGTTTCGCCACTCACCCATATGCTCATCCCGTATTCCAAACAGAGCCATAGATATGCGGCAATTTCAGCACTTAACGTTCCCCACTTTATCAACTGGGTTATGCTGATTGGAATAGCGGTAAATTTTCTTATTGTAAACGATGGGCCCCTCAAACTCACGTCAGTACTGAATATGATGTTTATTCGACTCCCATCAGGCAAAGAACCGTCAACAATTGGTGTCCTTTCGCTTACAGGTCTCCCTATCCTTTCTCCTATGTTCCTTAGGTATTCGGACATGTAAATATCGTCCTTAAACGTTATGTTCGTAGGCATCATATCGAAGATTTTGTGGACAATGTGAGTATTTTTAGGACCAATTACGTGGATATCTTCTATGTACGGATCCCTTATTAGCGGTTCAAGAGGCCCTACACCAATAACATCCCTTTTTATCAGATACAGAAATTTTTGAGCTTCCTCTTCGGTCACCGGGACTTTCTCAAATTTTAAAATCTTAATGGGGAACCTACTCTTTTTCTTCGTAACCCTTCTTCGCTTAACAATAGTTACTGATTTTTCGAAGAGCCTGTCAATCAGCCTGTTCATCTCATATTCGTTTTTTGGAACCTCTTCGTAAGGTGCAAGCTCTAACATTTTGTCCATGATCTCCTGGAACCTCTCCTCATCGCCCTTTTTTAACGTCGGTTCAATTGCTATGTATCGCCTTTCACCTTCTCTGTCGGTGTATATGTGGACGAATATCGGATCGCCGACTGGATAGATCAGGTTCGGTCTGGGAAGATTCTTCATGTCCCTTGTAAGGCTGGGTACGAAAGTCGGGAGAGTCCCCTCTCTTTTTTTGAATTTTTCAATGTATTCTCTTAAGTGGGGATTCCTTCTGAGCGCATCTTCAAAAGTATCCGATTTTACGATTTGGATCTGTGCCGACTTCATGCTACCGCTGCAATTTCAACAACTAGCCCTATCTTGGGCTCCACTCTGAAAGCAGTTTGTTTTGAGTACTGGAAAACCGCGAAATTGTATTTTTTTATTGTCATTACGTTCTTTAAGTCCGTTCCAATTTTTTTAACCGAAGTTTCGATTAGTAACGATGCTGCAGATTCCATCTCCTCCATGATCTCTTCAGGCAATTCGCCATCCAATACTGTCAAGATTATGACTTTTCCAGATGCTGCTATTCTTTTGAAGAATCCCACAAGTTCAATTGCGAGTTCGGGATTTACATCAAACTTAATTAGGGAGGAGAAGCTGTCAATTACCACTACTTCTTTTTCGAAAATTTGCCTCGATGAAATCAACTTCTTTGAGTACTCATCTTTCTCACCAATTTCGTTGATTAGGGGATAGACTGGAAAGAAGGACAATTTACCTCTAATTAATTCTGGAATTATATCGTAACCCATCGACAACATTTGTTTGATGAACTCTATGGTGGTAAGCTGGGTGGAAATGTAACTTACAGTCACATCGTTCTTGAGCAAACCGAAAACCAATCTTTGGCAGAGAACCGACTTTCCACAACCATGATCCCCTAGTATTAAAGCCAACGTTCCTACAGGCAGTCCACCACCTATTTTCTTGTGAAATTCGTCGTTCTCTATCTTGATCGAGTAGAGCCTCGCCATATTTACCACCTTAGATGGTAAACTCAAAGGAATCGGAAATCCCGTTATGTAGGACGATTTTCATCTTGTGATTTCCATATCCCACTTCCGAGATTTTCACCAAGATCTTTCCAACTTCACCAGATTTTAGTTCCCCATTTGGATTTACTTCGAACTGAACCACCTTTCCGTCAATTAAGACCGTCAGAGTATTTTTTGTAAATGGGAAGCTTTCTATCCCGATGTTCTTAACGTAGAAAACGTAGTACTTCTCACTACCAATCGATTCTGTCGGAATGTTCACCGGATCATTTATTATCTTGAAATCCGTTGATATCGCCTCCCTTAAATGTTTACTCTCTTCTGCCAAGTTCAGGGAGATCTTGTAAGTCGTTATGCTCATTACAGTCGCTGCAGATGATGCAACCATTACAGCGGCTATGAAAAATATTATGTGCGATGCGCTCTCTCCAAATCCCACGCTCACCACCTCAAGTAACAGAGTACTCTTCAAACCTCGAAATGCCGTTCTCCGAAATTGCCTTAATCCTATGAACGGATCCTAAAGTCCCATTAAGGTTTCCAAATTTGAATTCGGCACACTCCAGAGGATAAATTCTGGTTTTGTTGTATGAATAGGGGGTTACGTACACTCCATCTATTAAAAACGTAAATTTGCTCGAATCTAGCGTTTTAGAACCGGTATTACACACATCAACCGAAAGATTGTAAGTTGAAAGCGAGATGATCGATGTAGAAATCGAACTTATCTCGAAATCGGTGCTAATTGTCTCTATGTCCTTCTTTTTTTGGAGCTTAATTAAAGAATTTAATTCTTTAATATCCTGACATAACAATCCGCCAGCAATACTCAATACAAATAAAAGGGAGAGCATAAGTATAGAAAACGCTGCAACTACACTAAATCCCATAATTCACTACTTCTTTCTTTATCCTGTAAATTTCCTTCTCAATATCCAAAATCATTTCTTTGTCGAATCTGCCAGTTCTTAAAATTTCGATGAAGAGTAGGCTCACTACATGATCCCTAATTGTCATGGGTTTCGGTTCGTAATTGGCCTTTTTGCCATGCCCATCAACTCCCCTTGCGTACCTGAGTATTGTTAGTAAGACGTCCTCGCTTATCCAACCGACATCGACGTAGTAATTCAAAACCTTTTCAAGTTCCTCAACACCAACTTTCTCTGTTAGAAACTCCACCCACTTAAGCAGAACGACTACGCTTTTTATATCGCTCGAGATCTTCTCCAATCTTACGCCATTTTCGCTGACGATCTGTTCGGTGTTTCGCTCAAAACTTGGGCGATCATTTTCTCCCCTTTCATAATCAGGATTTTTCGCTACAGAGCTGCTTCTCCTTAAAAGTTTTTCAATCGCATCCAACTTCCTAACTATGCCTTCAATTCCGGTAATTCTTGCTTTAAATGCCAATTCAACATTTTCAACGATTTTTTCTAACTGTTCTTTCGTCACGTTTTTTCCTCTAACCATCTCGTAAATCTCGTTAAGCAGAACAGATGGTATACGCGGTTTGTACATATTTAACGTGTTTAGTAACTCTTGGTCGCTTAGGTATTCGTTAGATTTTTCTCTGGACTTTTGGCTAGACTCGCTATTTTCTTCTTTGTGATCCTCTTCTTTCAATTCCTCTAACAAAATAACATTCCTATTACTTTCCATTAAACCACCTCCCCATACAAAACCCTGTTAACGATCTTCTTCAGGTCCAAATCTTTAATTATCAGTAATCTGAAGTCATTTACAATATTGTTAAGCGTATCCTCAATCTTGGCGAGATCTTTTTCTAACGCTTCAAGTTTTTCAACTTGTAGAGAAGTAACCTTAGACTTTCCAACAAATGGATTGATTTGGGACGAAACGATCTCATAAAGAGTCATAACATCTTTAAGTGAATTATCGAAGTTTTGTAACTCCTTCTTAATTTCATCTATTTCCCTTTTCAAATTTGAAATCGATATCTCAATTCTCGGAAGCCTATTATCAATCTCATTGAGCCTCTCCATGATCTTCATTGCTATGTCATTTTCTGACTTGTTAGTCTGATTTTCCACTTCATCTGTCTTTTCCAATTCCTCCGTAACCTCTTCTTCTTTTTCTTCTTCCTCTTCCTCCTTTTTCTTTTTTCTGAAAAGTCCCATTTTTCACCCCCTAAAAAATTAAAAATAGAAAAAATAAAAACTCAAATCAAAACTCAAATCCTTACTGCAACTCTATTACATAATCGGTATACGCTGGAGGAGTTGTAAATTCGATTATACCCGGCGCACCATGCTCTGGTCTAACTTCTCCACTGACCTTTGTTCTTTCCTGAATTCCTCC
>CAZCHG010000069.1:0-6875 GCA_964498465.1 uncultured archaeon
CCGGGTCGCCGGCTCGAAAGGCCGGAATGATTGGCCGGGCTACACCACCGGAGCTCAAATATTTTTAATAAAAATTGATTTTAAAAATTTATTGCTAAAAAGTATGAACACACAGTGAAAAATTCTTGGAAATTGGGCACTCATAATTTTTTTCCACAGCGATAAATGAAAACCCTTATAGGTTAAAAATTAAAATATTAAAAATAAAAAATATTTAAAAACATAATAATAACTGTGACTATAATTTCTTAGCCAATGGGAGTCATGCCTGGCATTGGGAACTGCATTACTTGGCAAGTTTCAAGCTCAGTTTTACTTATCTCTCTTTTAGCTCCGCTAAAGTCAAAATCGTATAGTTTTAATTTGTCTTTTCCCTGCTCGACCACTTTCACTACTCCAAATGGAACTTCACTACTAACCCATTGCTCCCCAGTCTCAGTCGTGAATATTGCTACCTTTACGGTTTTTCCAGTCGGAGTTGTATAGGTTCCAGGTTTCCAGCTTTTAGTTGGGCTAAACTCCGATGGGGTTTCAGTTTGTGGTGGTGTATATTTCGCTTGCTGTGGCGGCAGGCATATTACTTTGTTTTGAACTTTCATGGCGTATTTTACTATTTCTTTTCCTTCCTCGCTTAGCCATATTTGCACGACTGTTTTCATGCCCTGAGGAGTTTCTGCAACTAGTTCAAAACCTTTAGCTGTCTTTCCATCAACTGTATCGGTACCTAAGTATTTCCATGTTTGATGAAGCTCACCAGTTGGATAAATTACGATATATTCTGTCCATGCTCCTTCTGATAGTTTCGGAAATCCAGTATATGCGACTTGCGCACCACTGGGAGTTCCAGTTGGCGTCGGTCCTTTTCCGGGTCCAGGTTTTTGGTCTTTTTGGAGCTTTTGGTGGAGGACCAGCGCACATTGAAAATATTAAGGTAAAAGCTAGAAATGACGCTAGCACAAACTTTTTAAAGTTCATAGGTGTTTTATTCAAATAATTTTTCATAATCTTTTTGATCCGCTATCTATTTTGCTTTAATTTGCCAAAGTAAAACTCGAAATTGTGGAAAAATTGCATATAATTTAGTCAAAAATTTGGATTTCACTCGTAGAAAGCGTATTGCAGAGACAGTTACTGCCAAAATTTAAGTTATATGATTTTGAAATCTGAAATGGAATTTTAATCGAATTAAACTAGTAGTAGAAATCATTATTGGACTTCAAATCTTAAAACAAAGCGTGAATTTAAATTTAATCACTAGAAAATGTTGGTAAATTTAAATTAATAGTTTTTTATATATTAAAAAATATTATAAAAATCGAGCACAGTAATTCCCTTCTCGGTGGATAAATTATTAATGTTTGGGAATCAAATTGTATATTTGGAACAGTCGAACACATAAGCGAAAGGTTTAAATAGAAGGAAATTTTGTAATATTAAATACTTTCGATATGGCTTATTTGAGAAAGTTGGGTAAGATCTGGAACATATCGAAGTCTGGCTTTATTGTTGTTCAAGCTGATCCTAGTAGTCTTCCCAAAGTCGGTTCTAGTGTTGTTGACAGAAAAATGAAAAAAATTGGTTATGTCTACGATATTATTGGCCCTGTAAAGAATCCATTTGTTTTAGTAAAGCCTGATGAGGATGTTTTAAAGGAAATGATTTTTGGAGAGTTGTTTGTGGTGGAGGCTTATGGTGGAGGTGGAGAAGGAGGTAGAAAAGAAGGAGGTAGAAAAAGAGGTAGAAAAAAAAGAAGTTGAAAGGGAAGAATCTGATGTTTGTCCTGAGTGTGGAAGTCCCAGGCTTATTAGAGATTATAAGAGGGGAGAATTAGTTTGTCAGGATTGCGGTTGTGTAATTGAAGATAAATATATTGATGCTGGTCCAGAATGGAGAGCATTCGATAGTGAACAGAAAGAGAAAAGAAGCCGTGTTGGAGCTCCAGTAACGTACAGTGTTGATGCAGACGAATCTATAATAGTAAAAATTAACGGGGAAATTAAAATAGTTAAAATAGGAGAACTAATAGACTCTTTAATAGAGAAAAAAGCTAAAGAAGGGAAAGTTAGAAAGGAAGGAATACTTGAAATTGCAGACGTTAGTGATGAAGATCTAGAAGTAGTTGCTTTTGATGAAAACTATAAATTCGCTTTCAAAAAGGTATCAGAAGTCTCTAGGCATCCAGTGAATGAAGTGTTCGAAGTTGTTGTTGAAGGAGGAAAGAGTATCAAGGTCACTGGTAGTCACAGCGTTTTTACAGTAGTTGACAGCGAAGTAGTTCCAATAAGGGTTGATCAACTCAAAAAAGGAGACTTTCTTGTTCTTGCAAGGAAGTTACCAAATACTGAGGAACTCATTGGACTAATAGGTCTAGCTAAAATTACCAAGGGTATGTACACTCAGTATAATTGTTTATTCACAAGTAAAAATTGGAAAGGAGAAGTATCGCTTAGTTATATGTTAAAAGATGGCAGCAAAGTGTTGAATTATGAGCCTTTGCATGTTATAGAAAGCAATCTTCTCTCCGAGCACTTCCAAGCATCCGACATTGCAACTTGCAATGGTGTAGGAATAACTCCTGAAGTTAACTTGAACGATGTATTCAATATGACTGAGACAAATGCAATAGCAAAATTGAAAATGATGGCTAAGGTTCTTAGAGAAAAGAAGGAACCTCCTGTAGAGGAATTGGTTCCAGCTCCAGATAAGTATGCTAAGGAATGGAAATGTGGAAAGAGAGCAAGAATTAGCAGAAGTCTTGCACTGAAAATTGCTGAGAAGTATGGAGATAAAAAACTAAAGAGATTGGCAGAGTCAGATTTCATGTTCCTTAGAGTAAAAGCGATAAGAAAAGTCAAACCAACCAATGGTTACGCCTACGATTTAACTGTTCCTCAAGCAGAAAATTTTGTTGCTGGAATGGGTTTCGTCCTTCACAACACGATTCACGATAAAGGATTAACTACAATCATAGACTGGAGTAACAAGGACTTTTACGGAAAATCAATTTCTGTGAAGAACAGAGCCCAACTCTTTAGGCTAAGGAAGTGGCAGAGAAGAATTAGAATTAGCAACGCTACTGAAAGAAACCTTGCATTTGCTTTGAGTGAGCTTGACAGAATGGCATCAGCCTTAGGATTACCAAAGCCGGTCAGAGAGACTGCTGCAGTAATTTACAGAAAAGCTGTAGATAAGAACTTGATAAGAGGAAGAAGCATCGAGGGTGTGGTTGCAGCAGCACTGTATGCAGCTTGTAGACAAGTGTCAGTTCCGAGAACACTTGATGAGATTGCAAGTTATTCAAGAGTGGACAGGAAAGAAATCGGTAGAACTTACAGGTTCATTGCAAGAGAACTTGGACTTAAGTTAATGCCAACGAATCCAGCAGACTATGTTCCAAGGTTCTGTACGACCTTAAAGCTTAGTGGAGAAGTCCAGAAAAAGGCAATTGAAATAATAAAGAAAGCCGAGGAGAAAGAACTTACAAGTGGAAGAGGTCCAACTGGCGTTGCTGCAGCAGCTATATACATAGCATCCATACTCAGCGGTGAAAGAAGAACACAAAGGGAAGTTGCTGAGGTAGCAGGAGTAACGGAAGTAACTATAAGGAACAGATATAAGGAATTGGCAGAGAAGTTAGGAATTGAAATAATTCTCTAAAGTTTTATTAACTTTCAATCCTTTTTTTATTTAACTATCTTTTTATACAATTGTTTCAATTTTAAACAATTGAACATAGGCAATGAGCGAACAAAAGACTTGAAGGGCTAAAGTTTTTAAAGTTCTAAAATTTTCAGGAACTTCTTGACCTACCAGAATAAATCAAGTGTAAAGCGGATATTTTTGTTACAACTGAGTGCAAAATAGCAATACTGCTTATAAGTCCGAGTTTTGTGAACATTAATTTCTAAATGGGCCGATGGTTTTCGAATAAAAATTCTACTAAACCCTAAGGTTGGAGTTTGTTTTTGGTAAGGAAAAATCCGAAATCGTGAGATTTTAATTCTAGTATTTTTTAAAAGAAAAATCAAAAATTATAAAATCGATTTATTACTAGTTTTTAATTAAGATGAGGCTGAGTAGTGGATACGTTATAGTCGGTGCTTATGCGGATAAAATAAGAAGAACATTGTTTGCTCAGCTAAGGGATGTTGTTAAATCTGGGAAAATAGATTCAAAAGAAGTCGCAAGGGCTGCAGCAGAACTTAACAGGTTACTTTACGAAATATACGTGAATAGACTGAAGGTAGACAAAGGAGATGTAACTAGGGTTAGAGTTGATTACACCATTAAAGACGATAAGATAGAATGGAGCTTTGATACGCTTGAGGTGGAAGTTTTCAGGAGAATACCAGACGATGAAGTTGCAAAAGTCGTTAAAGATGTTACAGAAAGGGCTAAGGAGATAACTGAAGCGGAAGTTCAGTACAGTGTTGAAGAAGCTGGAAAAACAGATTTAGGAGATGTAGTGTACTATCTCAAGCTTGAAGAAGATTTCGCTGGAGCTTTGATAGTTACACCTATTAATGGAGAAGGTTTAGTTAGAGGGGCTTTGACAAAACCGACGGCGTTAGTCATAGACAAGACTAAAATAAGCTATGAAGGCATTGATAGTATTAAAAATGTTCTGCAGGACTTAATTAGATCTGGAAGAAACGTTGAAAGTATAGAGGCCATAAAGGTTATTAATGAAATCAAAAGCCTGATAGGGGAGGAGAAGGAAGAGTACATTGAGCCAGAATAATAGAAATTGTAAATTACAAGGACGTTGCGCAAAGAATTGATGTTTTTGATTTTAAAGATTTTAAAAAATTAGTATGTATACTGTTTAGATTTTTAGAACTATTAAGTAAGCTTGGTGATTGCAACTTGATACCTTTGACAAAGATAATCTCGGGCAAAGCAACAGTTTCAAAAAAACTGACGTACAAAAGCGATGAATACATTTCTAGGGAATTCGCAGAGTGGAGTAAGAGTTTAATACCTATAATTGTGTGGAACATAACTTGGAAGTGTAATTTGAATTGCAAACACTGTTATGCTGGTTTTAAAGGTAAGGAGCTAAGCACGGAGGATGCAAAAAGGATAGTGGAAGATTTGGCAAGTTTTGGTGTGCCTTTGATCCTTTTTAGTGGTGGAGAGCCCCTGCTTAGGGAAGATTTGATAGAAATTGCAACCTTTGCGAAAAGTAAAGGAATAAGCTGCGTTTTATCCACCAATGGCTCGTTAATAAATGAAAAGAATGCAGAAGAGCTGGCGATTTTTGATTACGTAGGCATTAGCATTGATGGGGATAAGGAAGTTCACGACAATTTTAGGGGCTTAAAGGGAGCTTTTGACATGGCTTTGAATGGAATAAAGGTTTTATCTGAGCAAAATATTCCTGTTGGGGTGAGATTTACTCTAACAAAGTACAACTTTGATAAATTACCCTTTGTTCTCGGCATTGTTGAGGAGTATGAGATATCCAGGTTCTGCTTGTATCATTTAGTACCCTCTGGAAGAGCAGATTTTAGCATAGATGTTGACAATAACACTAGAAAAAAGGTTATAGATTATCTCATAGAGAAGGCGTTTGAATTCGAGGAGAAGAAATTGAGCTCTGAAATCCTGACTGTAGATAATCCCGCCGATGGAGTGTACTTGTATTTAAAGCTTAAAGAGATAGACGAAGAACTTTCCGAGAGAGTTCTCAGGTTTTTAATGTATAGAGGGGGCGATAAGACTGGTATAAAAATAGCTGCGATAGATCCAGAAGGTTATGTACATCCAAATCAGTTCTGGTGGGACTACAAGCTTGGAAACTTAAAAACTGAGAGCATGAGAAAAATTTGGATAGAAAATAACGACGAATTGCTTTACATGCTTAGAAATAAGGAAAAATACCTTAGAGGGAAGTGCGGAAGATGTAAATTTAAAAACGTATGTGGAGGTTTTAGACTAAGGGCTTACAAGGCTGGAGATCTGTTTGGACCAGATCCATCGTGTTACATAGATGAGGAAATTATTTGTCACTGAAGAATATTGCCTGCTTCTTCGTTAGCCTTCTACCTCCGCAAAACGGGCAATAAAGGTTTGGTAGATGAAGTGGGGCAGAATAACTTGTAGTTCTTCTAATAATTATATCAAATTCCGAACCGCATCTCGTGCAGTACAAATTCTTTAATTCCATACTTTTTATTTTGATTTAAATGACCTATATTTTCTTTTTCATGGACTTTTAAGATCGACCTAATTCTCCTGTGGATTTTTCAAAACACTTTGACGTAGCAGCTAAAGAGCTAATTGAAATACATAAACGGAAAGCACTCGCATAAAACAAAACGATTGATGATTTTTAGCGCAACATTAAGTCAACTTTAACTGTTATTTGAAAAACTCATTTTAAAACCAAGGTAATAGGAAACTGTAGGTAGAAAAGTTGAAAATCAAAAATACTATCAATTTTCACTTGAAAGTTTAGCAGTAGGGCGGGTAAAAAAATCTTTAATGATTGGCAACTTACATAATTTCAAATCCTTCCCTTTTAACAATTTTTGCTAATGGAGATTTTTCCGACTCGAATTTTTCTAGCTCTATTTCAAAAACATAGAAAGGGCCACCATATTTTTCGCACATTTCAGAAGCTATGGACTCTACTTTCTCCCACTCACTTCTAATCATTTTTCTCTTAACTATTAAGGCAATTTTTACACTGGGATACTCTTTGTAATTACCTCTTGCATACTCTCCAAAAAGATAGAATTTGCAAACTAGCTCTCCGAATTCGTCTTTTATTTTTTCTTTAAATTCCTCAATTATATCCAGAATGTTCATAAAAGTTGCTTTGATATGCTAGTCTAAAAATCTTTTTAATTTTAGAGGTAAAAAATGTGGGG
>CAZCHG010000070.1:0-6845 GCA_964498465.1 uncultured archaeon
TTACAAGTGCAAATGGCTTGCATCCCTACGTTAAACAATATATGGCTGATGTGAGGAGGCGAAAAGGATTACAGATGAATTTAAAGGATTTGGGGGAATGAGAAATGAAGGATAAGCCGTTAGTTTCCATCGTAACTCCATCTTATAATCAGGGAAGATTTATAGAAGATACAATTTTGAGTGTGAAGAATCAAGATTATCCGAATATTGAGCACATAATAGTGGATGGTGGTTCAACCGACAATACGCTGGATATTCTAAAGAAGTATGAAGGAACTTACAACATGAGATGGATTTCTGAGCCTGATGAAGGGCAGTCAGATGCTATAAACAAAGGTTTCAGGATGGCAAAAGGTGAGATAATAGGGTGGCTTAATTCTGACGATGTTTATTTTACGAGGGATGTGATTTCTTATGTTGTGGAGGAGTTTAAGAGGAATCCAGATGTGGATGTAATTTATGGAAATGCTGCAGCTATAAATAAGGATAATGTACTACTTAAAATTAGGTATAGTATTCCAAAGTTTAGCTATAAACGGCTATTACGGGGTGATTTTATAATCCAACCTTCTACCTTTTTTAGAAAAGCTGTAGTTCAAAAACATATTTTAGATACAAACTTGCACTTGGCCATGGATTATGAATATTGGTTAAGGCTCGCAAATGATAACATAAAATTTAAGCACGTAAATAAAGTTCTGTCTGCCATGAGAGTTCACACCGCTATGAAGACCCGTAGCCGAAAAAAAGAGATGCAAAAAGAAACAAGAAAAGTCCAGGAAAAATATGGACAAAAATTCAAAATCAACTTTTATATGCTTAGACTTTTAGATTATGTTCTTATCTATTTGTTAAAAATATATGGTTCAAAAACTATCTTTGAATTGTATTCGACGAAAAAAGAACATTTTGCTTTTCCTATCAAGTTTGATTTTCTATTAAAAACAATTCTAACACACTTTCATTATAAGTAGTAAAATTTAACGATAGTAAATTACAGATCCTCCGTTTAAATATATTTTATTGTTATCCTTCTCGAGGAACGGCAATATTTCTGAAGTATTCCACCAATTATAACGAGCCTTACACATAATATTGTCAATATAGTTAATCTTTCTCAAATAAACATAACAATGTGCTGGTGTTGTATCAATAGGGGTTATTACTCTATATAACTTCTCCCTCATCATACCATACGATTTTAAGACATGTACACTTCTAAAACCATCTACAAAGATCATTGCTTTCATTTCTCCATATTTTCCCAGCCATTTTGCACTATATGCATCTTCTTCAGGGATTATATAGCCATAAAGAGCTGCTTTTTCTTCGATAGTTCCACTTCTTTCAATACGGGGCTGGCTTATAGATGGAGAAATGGCATGGTCACCTCCAACTGTTTCTTGAATCATTTCTGAAACAAAACTACAGTTAAATAGGAAAAATATCATAAGAAATATTGATATTACTTTAGCGTCTGAGTTATTAATATCCTTGCGAAAAATGCATTTTAATATTCTTTCTATTTTTATTCCCCCAACTATACAGAAAGGTGCTAAGAATGCCGAACTAATGAAATATACTCGACTAAATCCTATTGAGCCTACTCCAGTAAGAGAAGGCAATACTATACCACTTATTAGCCATCCCATAAACGCTAATGAGAAAATGAGAAATTCATCTTGCATTCTAAATACCTTTTCCCCCCTTTTCCAAAATTTCTGATATAATGCATCTGAAAGACCTACAATTATTAGGAATATAGAAATAATATAAAGTATCCTTAAAATTTCCTCAGAGGGGGATAAGTGCCTTACTAAGTAGTACATTCCACTCATTTCTGTAGGGGTAAACAGTTCAGTAGAGATGCTGCTTACAATATGATTTGCAATTTTCACAGGAGTAACAAATGCAGATGAACCCGCAGTATACATATACCATGCTAATACAAAAACAATCGATAACGCCACAAAATTATGCGTGGCTATGGCAGCAGTATCTGTAATTTTATTCGATTTCTTTCCCAAGAGCATCAATAAATATACAAAACAGAGAGAGATTAAAAAGATGTAAGAGGTGCCATAATGAGATACAATTAAAGATAAAACGAAGATAATTGAAAGCATCGCTCTTCTTGTGTTATTCATTTGCTTGTCAACCATTAAAAGCATCAATAACGAAAGAAAAAGCATTGCTATCATCTGTTTTCCTAACTGCAAGAGCTCTACATAGAATGAGAAAGAAAACATAAAAAATAATGATGATAGAAACGCAAACCTCTCGTTTTTTATCTGACTTTTATAAACTTGATATAAGCTTAAAGGCACAAGTGCGAATAAGAGTGGATATATAGCTTTTAAAACCCAAGTAGGCGATATTTCACTAATATTAGATAATATAGGGCAAAGCATTGTGATACTTAATGCACTATTATAACTATGAGGAAGCGAGGAATTCCAATATGAATTTATCTTAACTAAGTTTGCAAAGTAATACTCAATACTTAAGTCTTGGCCATGTATGTACATTGATGATAAGGCATTATGATAGAGAAGAGAAAGAGAAATTATGAAAATTACTAAAGGAAATATTCTGTTAGGAATCTTATTATATAATATAGGGGTCATCGAGAGTAGGATAAGTAGTAAAAGGAGTAAAAGATTATTATTATAGAAACAAACTAAATAAGCACCAAATATGGCTAGAAAAGGCATTAACAGGAAAGATAATATAAGAGGAGAGAAAAACATACTGAGATTTAGATTAAGAAAAGAAAAGAGAGTATAGCTACCATTTCTGACGCAGAATAGGAAATAGAATGCTAATGTTATAACGGCTATTGTTATCCATAAAGAACTTGTAGAAAGAGGTCTTGCAACTCCGAATACGGGATATACCGTATTCACGAATAAACCAACAAACATTATAAAGGAGCAACTCAGACCTATTGAGTATAAAATTGTTTCTACAATTCCTAATTTATCCAACCTGAGGATTCCAAGAATAAGAATGCCCGGTATAAATAGCAAGTAAACAATTCTAAATAGTTCCTTCAGAATGGGGATTTTTATATCGACATAATCTAATGCAAGTAAGCTTAAAAAAATTATTTGAAAAATTAATATAATAAGTTTTAATTTATTCATAATTTCATAAATTACTTAATAAATTTTGGAATTCCCTCCCACAAGTGTCGAAACTGAAATTTCTAATTATTCGCATACGAGCTTTTTTCCCCATTTTCTTTCTTTTCTTTTCATCGTTCAATTCCAAAATCTTATTTGCAAGTTGTTCACTACTTTGGGGTTCAATCAAAAAACCCGTTTCACCATTTTTAATTGCATCTACAAAAACTCCTACTTTTGTAGCTATTACAGGCTTTCCGCAACTCATAGCTTCTAAAACGGTAAGACCATAAGGTTCAAAGAGACTTGGCTGAACATAAATATCGCATTCTCCATATAATAGAGGCATCATTTCCTGAGGAATCGGTTCTTCAAGAAATTTGACCTGATTTTCTAAATTTAAACTTTTTACGAGATTTTTCAGGTTTCTTTGTTCTGGCCCTGAACCCCTAATATATAGTTTTATATTTGGTATATCCTTTTTTAGGAAGTATATCGAATTAATAAGATAATCTAATCCTTTTCTTTTAACTAATCTTGCAACGGTTAAAATTTTCAAACCACCTTCTTTGAGGCATCTTTGCTCACCTTCTATCGGTTTGAAGAACTCTGTATCAACTCCAATATGTATTACAGTAATGCTTCTTCTAGTATTTACCTCTCTCTCTAAAAACTTTTTCGCTTCAGAGCTGTAAGCTACAATTTTATCCATATTGTTTATTATCTTTTTATTTATCGTTTTATTCAGGAATTTTACAATTAGATTTCTTATAGGACTTTCTAAGTAAGTCGATCTTTCATATAAAAGTATCTTTCTTATTCCAAAATGTAAATTAAAAAACACTCTTTGACATATAAAGTGATCAGAACCTTGGAGAAATATAACATCGTAATTTTTAAATTCCTTAGCGTTAAATCCCAAAATAATCGGATTTTTTCCTATATCTACAATAGTAGGAAGGCACCTTACTCTTAAACCTTGTAATTCTTTAAAACTCTTTGGCATAATTTCCCTCGGAGCTCTTCGCTTAGATGTTAAAATTGTTATCTCATGCCCATACTTCAACAGGCTTTGGACTAAGTTATATTCAACACTTGGCAAGGAAGTTGTGAAGTAAGGAGTAACTAAACAAAGTCTCATATTTTGAATCTCCTCCAAATCTCAAGAATTCTTTTTCTTTTCTCTACATTCTTAACGTGGTTTCTAATAATTTTCCTCATTTCTTCTACAAGTTTTGGGTATTCTTCTACTATATTTTCTTGCTCATGTGAGTCTTCTTTAAGATAATAAAGCTCATCCTCTTCTTTTTGTCCTTTTATAAACTTCCAGTTCTTCATCCTTACAGCAATATGAACTTTTCCATCTTCTAGAGTGGCCATAGATATAACCCAAGGTCTACTATCATCTAAGAAACTTTTAGATGGAAAGCTTAATCTTACCTCACCTATCAATTTCAATATTGTCGGAGATAGGCCGAGAAGAGAGACGGGTTTATCTATACACCCTTTAACATCTGCGTTATAAATTATAAGAGGTACATGTATAAGTTCTTCGTAAAGCAAAGGGGGGTTATGCATATAGAATCCATGCTCCCCAAAACCTTCACCATGGTCTGCATGTATTATAAAAATAGGGTCCTCATCTTTAATATCTTTCCATAATCTCTCAATAAATGCATCTGCATAGCGAATAGAATCATCATAACAATTTATTATTTTTTGTTTTTGAACCTCATTAAGAGTTGGACGCCAATTATTAGACCGAACTTTCCAGTTGTAGTAAAACATATCAAATAAATTACACCATTTTCTGCACTTTCTTGGTACTAAGTACGGATAGTGGGTATCAATTAAAAGAACCCATAAAAAGAAAGGTTTATTTACTTTCTCAACCCACTCGCAAATGATATCGTAATAACTCTCCCAATGTTTAAAAACTAGCTTTTTTGAGATCAAGCTCATGAAATTTCTATTAAGTAGCTTCGTTAAGGTTTTCTTAGAATCAGATAAAAAATCTTGGAAATAATTGAACCCTTTATCAAAACCAAAATAATGAGAAACGAAGGCATTCGATACAAATGCTCCTGTTGAGTACCCCTTTTCTGAGAGATATTCAGCTAAAGTTTTCCTCCTATATAACTCATCCCTCCATGGTCTTGGATTTACCCCTTGGGTAAAGTATGAATATTCCCCAGTGAATACACCAACCATGCTTCCTGGAGTGCATCCGCACGTTGATGATATTGCATTGGTAAAATACAGTCCGTCTCTTGCCATCCTATCTAAGGTTGGTGTGGTTTCCCTTCTATATCCCATAAAACTACAATGATCTGCTCTCAGACTATCTAAGGTTATTAAGACTATGTTTCTCATTGTACTATACTCCTTATACTCTCAATGAAGTAATCTGTGTCTCCACTCAGATAATACACATGCGAGTTTCTGACCAAACTCTCTATGATTTGCGCCTCTTTTTCTATTGCTTTAAACACATCTACTTTTAATCCCAAAAGCTGAGATGATAATAGTAGTGGATTATTGCTATAAGTGAATTCGGCTCTATTTGACAATAAAATCTTTGATTTGGCTATATCTGCATCCAAAGGATGAACAAATCTCTGTCCTTTATTCAAAATAAACACATACTCTATCTTTTCTTTTAAACACAGGGAATCTTTACCAAATATATCTAAGCTCGAGTTTAATGGAGGAGTACGAAAATGATCCAAAAGAGGAAAAAAGTCTACCATTTTTTCATAAATTTTCAATTTTTTTGATCGTACGCTTGGTTTTACAAATGAGAAGGTGTATGGGCAGGTAAATACTTCCTTACCATTAGTCACTGATATATCCTCTGCAATATACTTGGCCATACATTTGCTGACAAAAAAGTAAGCAGTGCTAGTTTTTCCAGTATTTGGCAAACCAACAAGAAGGATCCCCTTGTTCTTATATACAAATGCTGCTGAGTGAAGCAAACAATACCCAATATTTAGTAATTTTATGTCTATGACATCTAATAGATGCCATCCTGGAGAATATAAATGATTTATGCTCATCCTGTTTAGCCTATGATATATATTGTTGACAATAATTTTTGCGTATTTATTATTAATTTCCAATAATAACTTGGCTGATAACCCAAGACCGATTGAGCGCTGAAAATAGACTTTATTATTTCCTATCCTTTTAAATAGTTTATCCCCGTTATTTAGTTTAAGTGTGTCGTTTTGATAAACAAATTTATCATTTACAATATATTCAATTTCAATCTTAGACTTATTTTTTATCATATCCATTCCTATTCTGTTTTCAGTTATTTTATAACTTAACAAACTAAAATTTGGAATTTTTTTCACATTAGTTTTTAATCTAACTAAATATGGAATAATATCGATTTCGTAAATTTTTCTTTTCATTTTCACCACCTCTTTTCATTTTCTTCATGTAACTTTCTTATAATTTCACAGATATATTCTATCTTCTCTTTCTTCAGTCCAGAACTTGATGGTAGGTAAAATCCTTTCTCTGAGATCTCCTCCGCAATAGAATAGGTTTTCCCTTTAAAGAGCCCCATACTTAAGAACGCAGGCTGTTTATGCATTGGAATGAAAAAGCTCCTTGTTTCTATGCCCTTCTTAGCCAATTCCTCCATCAATTTGTCTCTGCTCATTCCGAATTCGTTTTCTTCTATCAATATAGAATACATCCAATAAACAT